>NZ_CAXUPU020000009.1:0-203699 GCF_964252755.1 Caballeronia sp. LjRoot29
GCCACGGTGATGGCAACGGCCACGGTGATGGCAACGGCCACGGTGATGGCAACGGCCATGGCGATGGCAACGGCCACGGTGATGGCACCGGCCACGGCAACGGAACCGGTCATGGCGACGGTATCGGCCATGGCGATGGCAACGGCCACGGTGACGGCAACGGCCACGGCAACGGAACCGGTCATGGCGACGGTAACGGCCATGGCGATGGCAACGGCCATGGCAACAATGGCGGACCAGGTAGCGGATCGTCAGGCCATGGCGGCGGTCACGGCGGCGGTCACGGCGGTGGCAACGGCGGCGGTCACGGCGGCGGCAACGGCGGTGGAAACGGCGGTGGAAACGGCGGTGGTAACGGCGGTGGTAACGGCGGTGGAAACGGCGGTGGAAACGGCGGTGGAAACGGCGGTGGAAACGGCGGTGGAAACGGCGGTGGAAACGGCGGCGGAAACGGCGGCGGCAGCGGCGGCGGTCACGGCGGCGGTCACGGCGGCGGTCATGGAGGCGGCAACGGTGGTGGCAACGGCGGCGGTGGTGGCGGCGGCGGAAACGGCGGCGGTCACGGCGGCGGTCATGGAGGCGGCAACGGTGGTGGCAACGGTGGTGGCAACGGTGGTGGCAACGGTGGTGGCAACGGTGGCGGCGGCGGCGGCGGAAACGGCGGCGGTCATTGAAGCAGGCAGCGCTTTGTGTGAACGAGGGGACACGGCGACAACTTCCGCTGTGTCCTCCCGGACCCGATCTCGTTGCTTCCGTGCGGCCAATCGATCAGCATCGCGAATGCGTTATTTCGCTGGTGCTTGTCGGCAGAAAATAATCGCCTCGGCGCACGTCGCTGCTTGGCGCGTGCACCGATTTACTTCAGGCGTTGGCGCTGGAGCTTTAAGTCTCGCTGCTACACGCGCTCCAAGTGTTTGCGCATCAATCAGGACGATCCATCCGCTGTTTAGATTGCGTCGTGCAGCGTGTCCGGGAATCAATTGACACATGCAGCCACGTGCCAGCCTCTAACGCTTCTCGCGCGAGCCTGTTTTGCATCATGCTCAAACCGGCGACAGAACTTCGCCATCGAGCCCTGCCATTTACCTGACACCATTCGAATAGGCTTGTCATGCCTGCCCTTGACTAAGCAGCTCATATTCTGCCTCGGCAATACTTAGCCGCAATGGCAGCGTAAGACTCCACCTCAATCGACGCGTTCTTAAAGAAAAAACGCAGCGAAGATTGCCGAAATCCGGGTGCAGCTTTGCTATTTGCGTGCTTAGCCACAGCGATCCTTTGCCGCGGTTCGCCAAGATACTATTCCATCGTTACCCCAAAAATATATTTGGCCATGACGACGATGACAGATGTCAATTCTCCCTAGCTGTTTATCGAGGCTTAAAAAACTCGACGACGGCACACGTGGCTTATCAACAGCCATGCTTTCAAATTCCTCGGTATATTGACGAACGCGTCGGCATCCCGTGACTGCACTCGATGCCGAGTGAATCTCCTATCTCGATGCGGCGCACAATCGCCCGACAAGATCAAGCGATACGAATTCCGAGCAAGACGTAGAATTCTGTCCAGTCTGGACCCGTTGCTCTTAGCATTCGTTCTGAACAAAAATAACAACAAGACTTAAAACAAGAACCAAAACCGGAATACAAGCACGCAGCGATTCAATGGCGTCGGGCGACTTATCGCGATGCCTAAGCAGCAACGGCCAAGAAAAAGACAACAGCGGATTTATCCCGAAGACTTTCTGGCAAGGCTTGTGAGGTGAGCTATGTCGCCGTGGCGCACCGGAGTATCGGAGCGTGTCAGGGAACCGGGCAATAAGCTGTGTCGATCGAATGCACTTGTCCTGGTCTGCACTGCCGCCATTTTTCGACATTCATACGATAAGGAGAGGACTTGATGTTCAGCTTTTTCACGCACGCCGCCTGCTATTTTGCCAGCATGCTCACCGGTGTCTTCGTGTGCGCTTTATGCGTCGCGCGAGCCAAAACGCCGGCCGATGACACGTAAGTCGGCGCCGAAAAACTCAGCACGCGATCCGGACGAAGCTGTGGTCGCTGAAAGAAACAACGAGAGGGCGTTCTCGAAAGATTGGAAAGCGATAGCGAAGCGGGCGGCACGCATCCAGGCGCGCCATGCAAACATCGATGCAGAAAAAATGTTGCAGCCAACCTCAGACGAACGGTCGCACGTAGCAGCCAGCGCGATTCCGGTCCATCACTCAAGGTTGAAAACCGTGCGCGCACACCACTACGTTTATTCCTTGAGCCTGCTCGGGCTGTGTTTCATATGGACGATGACCGGTTCGACCGCTTAGTCTCGCTTTTACTACGCGGCCGAGTTAGCGGGACTTTTATGTTTCACGCAACAATCAACGGTAAATTTGACGACGACACGAAACAATAAACGGGCCCCTTGAAACTGCCCCGCGAAGTTCGAGGTCGGAAAGATTCAAAAGATCAAGGTCGCTTGTCCGACCAAGCCACAAATCCTCACGCTAGCGTCCAAAGTGCCTGACTTCAGATACGTCGGACAATTAGAGCCTGGGCCGTTAATTTCCTGCTTTTTACGTTCACTCGCCCGGCACACTACAATCTAGCCCGTCGATGTCCTTCGTTTCATCCTGCCGACTGTCATGCACACCCTGTTTGCCCACTCGCTTGTCCGCCTCTCACTCGCATTACCCCTGCTCGCCCTCGCCGCTTGTGGCGGCAAGGCCGCGCCCACGCCTAGCTACCAGGCCGAAATGTTCTCGACGGGCGCGAGTCCCTTCGCGCACAACTACGACGCCACCAGTCAGGAAACCTGCGAAGCCTCGCGCCGCGCGCTGCTGAGCCAGGGTTACATGACGACCATGGCGCAGCCCGATACCGTCGATGCCACCAAGAACTTCCAGCCGGCGGCGGACACGCACGTGGTGGTGTCTTTTCATGTGGTCTGCACGGCGGGCGAGAACGCGAGCAACACGAGCATTGCGTATGTGAACGCGGTGCAGGACGGTTATACGCTGAAGAAAAGCGATACGTCGGCCAGCGTAGGATTGAGCGTGCTCGGCTCACTCTCGCTGCCGATCCGCTCGAACAGCGACTCGATGGTGAAAATCTCCAGCGAAACCGTGCCGGCAGGCAAGTTCTACGACCGCTTTTTTAGTCTGGTCGGCCACTATCTGAAAACGGTGCCGCGCAGCTCTCCCGTTCCTGGCGAGAACGTCAGCAGCCAAGCGCTTGCGCCGTCGCTGATCCTGAATTCGCCGGAGCTCACGCCGACGCCTATCGTCGTGCAGACGCCGGCCGCCAGTTCGGCCGCCCGCGCGGAATTGAAGGCCGGTGCCGTTTCAGCCGCCAGCGCCCCGGCGGTGACCGCAACGACAGTAACGGCTGCTGCTCCGGCGTCCGCGCCAGTGGCGGCATCGGCGACTACGCCTTAAGCGCTTGAAAAAGAGCGGGATCTGATCGGCGAGAGCAAATCCCCTTCAATTCGGCACATTCACACTGCCACCGCTAAACGTGATCGCATTCGCCCCCGGCGACGCCGATATCGCCGGCAAATTGCTCACCGTCAACACTGGCGCAGACCCCGCCGTACCGCCCCGCGGCACCGTATGCACGACCTGCGACGGCGGCAACGGCGCTCCGTTCTTCAAATGCGCCCACATCAGGTTCAGCGCCTGAAGGTTGTAGTAGTGCAGCGGCACGAAGCGTGTATCGAAGCCTGCGACGCCCAAGAATGCATCGAAATGCTGGCCGTTCGTAATCTCGTAAAACGACAGATTGCTTGAGTTACCTTCGGCCAGCTTGTTCATCGCGGCATACGGGCGCGACGCATGGTTGATCGGCACAAGCGTATCCGAGCGTCCCTGCACGATGATCGCCGGCTTGCCGCGCAGATTCGCATTTACGCGGATTGCGTTGACGCTTGTTGTCATCCGCGCATCGCCGTTCGTCCACAAGCCGCGAAGACAAAACGCGCCGGCAAAACTGGCGTCGGCGGTAGCGAATCGATGGTCCGCCGCACCCGCATTCCCCAGGTTGTAGACGAGGTTGATGCCGTTGGTTGGCGGCACGCCATTGCCGTTACCGAACACGGTTGGCATCGGCGATACAGCCGGGCTGACTCCCGCCGCGCCCGTCACGGCATTGGTCGTGCCGAAACTGAAATTGCAGAGGTTATCGGCGACGCTAGACCGCGTGTATGCATTCGCGTACGTCACGGCCACGGCCGGCACGGCTTGCGAATCCCACATCGGCGCCTGCAGGAAGTCGGAGTCCGTCTGATAACCCGCCTGATGCAGCAGAGCGAGCGCACTGTTGGCCTGACTGGTTAGGTCGCCGCCGGTAATCACGCCGTTCACGGCCAGCGACGCGCAGCGCGCCGCCCGGATCGACGCGGTCGTGGCCACAGGCAAGGTCGTGAGATACGGCGCGCCCGCTGCGGCCGGCGCCAACGCCGCGCACGGCTGCAGCAGGTTCGCGAGCGACATGTAATCGGCAAGCGGCCGGCCGAACGACGCCACCGCCACGCCGCCCTGCCTCACCGACACCTGCGATGGCACGTTCAGGTTAATCTGCGGCTCACCCACGACCACCGCCGTAATCCATCCTTGCGTGTCCTGCTCGGCTGCCGCGAGCGACGCGCCGCCGCCGTTGCTCACCGACGCCGCGATGGTCGTCACATCGCCGCGGTTATAGCGAACCTGGCGCGTGCTACCGTTGACGGAACCGTAGGTATCGTTGAGCGCCCAGTACGCAAATTGGATCGCCTGAAGCGTATTTGTGCCCCAGTTTTTCTCGGGATTTTGCTGCGAGTGAGCGTGCTTGAACGCGTAGCGATTCGGGAATTGCGCGTTGAACGTGGCGAGACCCGTGCTTCCAAGGTTCGCCGTGAACACGCTGGTCTTGCCGGCAGCGGCCGCATTGGTCAACCTGCCGTCGATCAGCGTAACCGTGTTCGTCGCCAGTTCGTGCGCGCCGTTGCCACTGCCTTTATCGGTGTAAGCGACCGCGCAGCCGCGTTTCAAACCCCATTCCCCCGCCGCCGATATAGCCCCGTACACGCCGCGCGAGCCGGACGATGTGGCAGTGACAATGCATGGCTGGTCGGGGTTGAAGCTCGCGGGAATCTGCACGAGCAAACTCACGTTGAGCGTGCCGCTGCCGTCGTCGGCGAAAGCCAGATATTCCTTGCCGGCGATCATCCCCTGGCCGAGCGTGTCGTTGCCGTTCAAGTCGACGTTCGGCCCCCAGAAGCGCCCGTAGCCGCCATTGGCGGACATATCGACGAGCGCGCGATAGTTCGAGTAAATCGCGAGACGGCGCAATTCAGCGGCGCTCGGCGCGGCTGGATTAGAGATGCCCGGTGGCGTAGCCGATGCCAACCCGTCCTTGCCCAGTCCCGCCGTCAGCAGGTCGTCGGTCGTGCCGTCGTAGGTTTGCGTACGCACGCCGCCGGAGATGAAGTTCGGCAGGGCATTGTTCTTGGAGCCATTGCCGTTGCCATGATCGTCATCGTCGCCATGGCAGGCCGTCAGTCCGAATACTGCCAATGTCAGGGCAAGCGCCGTGGCCGCCGTGGCCGCCGTGACCCGCGGGAAATTTTTCATCGTCGCCTCCACCCTGTCGTTTTTATCCGGCATGCTTCTTTCGATGCACCACGTCGCGAACCTGGCACCCGCTCTCAACCAGGAAGCCCGAGCCCATAACGCATAACGGGCTTCGGTGCTTAGCACCGGAGCCCGTTATTTAAACCACTGGAGAAATCCGCGTCGCTCGCTGCAATACCGCTGCAACGACGCGCGGCAGTCCAAGACTCAGCAGAGCATCAGCCTCCGCCATTCGGTGCAGCCACCGTAATCTTGTTGGACACTGAGGTCACTCCAGCGACGCCCTTCGCTGCTTCCTCTGCCTTCGGGATCTGTGCGGCGTCTGGCACCGTACCCGACAGTACGACCGCACCGCCGCGTGCGCGCACAAAGATCTTCGACACGTCGACGCCCTGTGTCTTGCTCAATGCACGGCGCACATCGAGGCCGAGCTTGCGGTTGACCTTCTTGGTGGTCTTGGCCGACATTGCTGCGTCAGGCGCGGCCATGGCATCACTTGATTGAGCATAAGCGCTCGACGCTACTGCAACGCATACCACGACGCTCAGCGCCTTCAACATATCGACTACTTTCATGACTTCTCCTTTTTGTTTCGCTTTGGACTTCGCAAAGTGTTGCTCTTGTGCTTCTTTGGACCGCATCAACCCAGCGGCTTGCTACGACATCTTGCGGTCTGTGTATCACCGGCGATCCGACGATCGACGACCCTACGACACAAACAAACCGGCGATGCTGGCGACACGGTGTTGCGAGAGACTGGCGAAAAAAAACGAATGTCCGGCCATTCTTATACGGAAGTCATTACCGCTGGCACAAGGACATAAGATGCTGCACATCATGCGACACGGCCGGTTCTGCTCGGAGTATTTTTCCGAATGCCGGTTTGGCGGCGCGGATGCTGGTTCTACGGCGGCGAACGTCAATTTAATCCAGCCTCGCGAGAAGCGCAAAGCATTTAACACGATGAAGCGCTGACTCGACCGTACTTGTCGTTATTGTCATACCAAGTTAGGGCCTGCCCGTGATCCACCGGCACGGGTGATCATGTACCATCGGCGAAAATTGCAACACGGCACTGGCAATGACCGTAACAGCATACGTATCGCTGTATTAGCACAAGCATATTTCATCGCCGCGACGGAATAAAAGGCTTATCGCGTAGGACAGGAAGATTTTAACCATCGCTAATGGATTGATGAATGACTGAATGCGAGGGTTTTCCCTTTCCCTTTCTCTTTTCCGCTGTCGTTTATAAAATCCGCTGCTTTCAAGGTTTGCGGTTTTGCGTCAACGCAGGTCCCCGCTCCATCGAACCCGACAATGACCCAAACTCCCGGCCAGGAACCTCCCCTTCAGGACACCCCGAAAAAATCCCGTGCGCGGCGCCTGCCGCCGACCATGGCGCGCTTTGTTGCCATCTCCTGGCGCGACCTCGCCGTATCGTTCGGACCGATCCTGCTGATCAGCGCCGCCGCAATCTATTTCGCCGTGCGCCTGATCCAGCCCGCGCCGCCCAACACACTGACCATGTCGGCGGGAACCAAGGGCAGTTCGTTCTGGAACGACGCGCAGCAGTACAAACGGATTCTCGCGCGCAACGGCGTCACGCTGAACGTGTTGGAGTCGCAAGGTTCGCTCGATAACCTGCAAAAACTCGAAGACCCGAAACAGAATGTCGATGTCGGTTTCGTACAGGGCGGCATGTCGGCGCCCGGCGCGCCGGACAAGCACGAGAATCTGGTCTCGCTCGGCAGCGTGGCGTATGTGCCGCTGGCGGTGTTTTATCGAGGACCGACGCTGACGCGGCTTTCGGAATTGAAGGGTAAGCGGCTCGCCATCAGCACCGAAGGCAGCGGCACGCGCGCGCTCGCGCTGGCGGTGCTGAAGGCAAATGGCATCGAGCCGGGCGGCGACACCGAATTGCTGCCGTTGAGCGGCGATGAGGCAGCCAGCGCGCTAACGGACGGGAGTATTGACGCCGCGTTTCTCACCGGCGACTCCGCGCAGCCGCCGACCATGGGCAAGCTGTTTCGCTCGCCCGGCATTCATTTCTTCGATTTCACCCAGGCCGACGCCTACGCCCGGCGCTTTCCGTACCTGAAGGTGATCGTCCTGCCAATGGGTTCGCTCGATCTGGCGAAGAACGTGCCGCCGCATCCCATCCACCTGATTGCGCCGACGGCCGAACTCATCGCCCGTGACGGGCTGCATCCGGCGCTGTCCGACCTGCTGATCGAAGCCGCGAAACAGGTGCATGGGCGCGCGAACCTGTTGCAGACGGCCAACGAATTCCCCGCGCCGCTTCAGCATGAATTTCATATCAGCGACGACGCCGAGCGTTACTACAAGTCAGGTAAAAGTTTCCTGTACCGGACGCTGCCGTTCTGGATCGCGAGCCTGGCGGATCGCGTGATCGTGCTGCTGGTGCCGATCATCGTGGTGCTGATTCCGGGGTTGCGGCTCGTGCCGAGTCTGTACAGATGGCGCGTGAAATCGCGGATCTACAAGATCTACGGCGCGCTGATCGGCATTGAACGCGAAGCCATGAGCGACCCCGAGCCGGCGCAGCGGGAGGCGCTAATCGAGCGGGTGGATGGCATCGAAAATGCGGTCAACCAGATGAAGATGCCGCTCGCCTACGCCGACCAGTTCTACGTGCTGCGCGAGCATATTGGCTTCGTGCGGCAGCGGCTGACCATCGCGCAGGCCGCCGCACTCGACGCTCAGGGAGACAGCGTTCAGCACACCACGTAATATCGATAGAAGAAACGACGGTAGCCGGTGTGACGGCTACCGCGACGAGCACCGCAACAGGGAGATTCATATGAGCGCCTCGCCTTCCATCGATCCGCGCCAGCCGTACTTTTTTTTCGATTTCAACTCTCCCTTTTCGTATCTGCTGCTCGAACAGCATGAAAAGTGGCCGAACATACCGTTCGAAATCCTGCCAATCGACTATCTAAAGCTGCTCAAGCATTGGGGCCAGCCGATGCCGGGCCTGATTCCGTCGAAGCGCGTGTTCATGTATCGATACGCGCTCTTTCGCGCCGAACAGCTTGGTATTCCGTTCAAAATGCCGCCATCGCATCCCTTCGATTCCAGCAAGGCGCTGCGTTTAGCCGTGGCGTCAGGCGGCGAGATCGGCTGTATCCGGGAGATTTTCCGGTTCATCTGGAAGGACGGCCGCGATCCGTCGACCGAGCAGGGTTTCGATGATCTGTGCCGCCACGTGGGCCTGCCCGATGGCGCGAAAATGATCGAACTCGAGGGCGTGAAGGCGAGGTTGATGGCAAATGTGGAACGAGCGATCGAACTCGGCGTGTTCGGCGTGCCGACTTTCGTCGTGAACGAGCAATTGTTCTGGGGCGAAGACACGCTTCCCATGGTGCTCTACGTTGCCCGTTCGCCAAACTGGCTGGAAGCTGCGGAAGTGCAGCGAATCAGCAATCTGCCTCGGACTGCGCCGGCCGTGTAGGCGGCGTGCAATGACGTTTGGCCAGATCGCCCGCGCTGTTCGACCGAAGGGCCGTATCCCACGCATAGCGTGCACGCTATGGCGTGAGCGCCCGGCCGGGCTTAATGTGGCACATACCGTGGCACATTCGGTGGCGCGTTCCGTAGCGCGTTCTCGACCAGGCGTGCACAACGCCTGATCGCCCCGCCACGCATTGCTACGCAACATTTAGCCAAGGGTCCACCCGAAGACCGCGCTCTCTCAATGACCAAATCCACCGATCCGACTGATCCCGCCGACTATGCCAGCTCCGCCCCGGATTCCCTCGACATCTGGTTGATCCGCGTGCTGCAAACGCTGCTGACCGAACGCAGCGTGACGCAGGCCGCGCTGCGGCTGGGGCAGACGCAACCCGCCATTAGCACGGCGCTGCGGCGGCTGCGCGAACTCCTGCGCGACCCCATTCTCGTGCGTGGCAAGCAAGGCATGGTGCCGACCGAGTACGGCGCGTCGCTGCTGCCGGCGGTGCAGCGCACGTTGCGCGAGGTCGAGTTTGTCGCCACGCCGCATGGCGCGTTCGATCCTGCCACGTCACGCCGCACGTTCCGGGTTGCCGCGCCGGATTACCTGAACGACTTTTTCATGCCGACGCTGATTCGCGCGTTCCGCGTGGCGGCGCCCAACGCGCGCCTGGAGATCGAATCGCTGACGCCGACGCTCGACCACGAACGCGCGCTCGATGAAGGCGAGCTCGATGTGGTGATCGGCAACTGGGAAAATCCTGAACCGCGTTTTGCGCGCCGCGAGCTTTTCACCGACAGCTTCGTGTGCCTCATGCGCCGCGGCCATCCGCTCGCACGCGAACCGCTGACGCCCGCACGCTACGCGCTCGCCGCGCATCTCGCGCCCACCACGTATAGCGGTGCGAAGCGTCATCCTATCGATATAGGTCTGGCGGGCGCGGGCATCCAGCGACGCATTGTCACGACCATTCCGTACTTCGGGCTCGTGCCGCAAGTGCTGCTGCAATCGGACTTGATCTTCACCGCCACGCGACGCTTCGCGCTGCATTACGCGGCGCTGCTACCGCTGGCGGTCATGAACTCGCCGATCGAGTTTCCGCCTATCGAAAGTTATCTGATGTCCCTGCCCGAAGTCAGCCGTCCCACCGATCTCGCCTGGTTGCAGGCGCTGATGGCCGATGTCTCCCTGGAATTGACCGGGCAGCCCGCGGCTGCGGAAAGCCGGTAAGAGTTTCTCGTTTCATCGCTTGATGCTGGGCGGTTGCCGCCCCGACTCAAAATTCTCTGCCGCAACGCAAAATTCCGCGAGCCCTTCTCCAGCAAGCCTTTCCGCTATTCTGCGGGCCCTGAAAACGTGTCTAACGAGTCACGTTCGTGCCCAACCTATGGGAAAATCACGCTTCTTCTGCAATATCAACCCCGCACTTACCCCAATGTCCACCGAAGCCCCTCTTTCCCGCCGTGCCGATCTAGCCATTACCGGACGGATCGTCTCGGTTGTCACGTTCACGTTCATCTGTTACCTGACCATCGGCATACCGCTCGCGGTGCTGCCGGGTTTCGTGCATACGGATCTAGGCTATGGGTCGGTCATGGCAGGCGTGGCAATCAGCGTCCAGTACTTCGCGACGCTTGCTTCGCGCCCGCTTGCCGGGCGCACGGCAGACACGATCGGGCCGAAGCAGACCGTGCTGTACGGACTGACCGCTTGCGCGATCAGCGGCGTGTTGTTGCTCAGCGCAGCGCTCGCATCGCAATGGCATTCGGTGAGTCTGGGGCTGCTGATTATCGGCCGTCTGGTGCTTGGTTTCGGCGAGAGCTGGGTCGGAACCGGTGCGATTACGTGGGGAATTGGACGGGTTGGAACCGGCAGCAGCGGACGGGTGATCTCGTGGAACGGCATTGCCACGTATGGCGCGCTGGCTATTGGCGCTCCGCTTGGTGTGGCGATGGAACGCTCGATCGGCTTCGCATCGCTGGGCGCGTTGGTGATCGCGCTTGGCGGCCTTGGATATTGGCTCGCCACACGGATGGACGCGGTTCCGATCGTGCATGGCGAGCGCATGTCGTATCGCAGCGTGTTCTTTCGCGTGTTGCCGCATGGCATGGGTCTCGCGCTGGGGTCTGCGGGTTTTGGATCGATCGCCACGTTCATCACGCTGTTTTATGCCGCGCACAACTGGCCTGACGCGGCGCTTTCGCTGACCGTGTTCGGCACGATGTTCGTCGGTTCGCGGCTTTTGTTTGCCAACACCATCAAGGTCTTCGGCGGCTTTCGCGTGGCTATTGTGTCGTTTGCGTTCGAATGCGCCGGCTTGCTGATGCTCTGGCTTGCCGCCGATCCTGCTTTCGCGCTTGCGGGCGCGGCGCTGACCGGGTTTGGCTTTGCGCTGATATTCCCGGCGCTCGGCGTGGAAGCGGTTGGGCTTGTGCCGCCGGCCAGCCGAGGCGCGGCATTGTCGGCGTATTCTGTGTTTTTAGATTTGTCGCTGGGCGTGACGGGGCCGCTGGCCGGGTATATCGCGGGAGAGTTCGGGTTCAGCTCGGTGTATCTGTTCGCTGCAGTTGCATCGGCGGCGGGCGTGGCGCTGACTGTCGCGATGTATATGCGCACAGGGCGCGGCGTGGGTGGGGCGGCTACGGCCTAAAAACCGGATCGCCTAACCGGTGACAACCGTCCGCTTCGGCGGACGTTTTGTTTGGCGAGTTCGAACGGATGAGAACAACGGGTGAGAACGGACGAGGGAGGACCCGAAGACAGCGCTCAACATTCTCCATGCCATAATTTCTGGCCTTCGTCCTTCGATAGCAATCGTCCTGCTTCACGACCCTGCATCACGAGCCCGTTGATCATGTCAAACCTGCTTTCCCGTCACTTCCTCAGCATGGCCTATAACAACGCGTGGTCGAATCATCGCTTGTTGAAGGCTTGCGCTCAGCTGAGTCAGGCGGATTTCGTTGCGTATCGAGCCAGCTTCTTTCCGTCGATCAAGACAACGCTTAACCACAATCTGACCGTCGACTGGCTTTACATCGATGCGCTCGAACGCGAGCAAAACAACCAGCCGCCCCATCCAGAGATCGTGTCGTTCTTCGAGCCGGAAGAACCTTACGACACCTGCGCCGACCTGCAGCGCGAGCAACGGCTGGCAGACCGCAGGCTGATCGACTACTGC
This sequence comes from Caballeronia sp. LjRoot29, assembly GCF_964252755.1. Classification (NCBI taxonomy): domain Bacteria; kingdom Pseudomonadati; phylum Pseudomonadota; class Betaproteobacteria; order Burkholderiales; family Burkholderiaceae; genus Caballeronia; species Caballeronia sp. LjRoot29. Next base: position 12,256 of record NZ_CAXUPU020000009.1, read on the forward strand.
GCCAATCTCACCGATACCACCCTCGAGCGCCAAGTCACCCTCCTGCGTCCGCGCGCAAAACAGCAGGAAACGCGTGCCCGGCTGCTCTGCCATGTGTTCCAGCATCAGATCCATCATCGCGGGCAAGTGCATGCGATGCTTGCCGACACATCGGTCGAACCGCCGCAGCTCGACGAATTTTTCTGCGATATCGATGCCTCCCTGCGCGCCGCCGATCTCGCCGAAATGGGCCTCAGCGAAGCGGCCGTCTGGGGATAAACAAAGCAATCAGCACTTTCCCCCGATCCGTTTAGCTTCTCATTCAATCCCCGTCGCCGCGCTGCTTGTCTTAGAATCGGCCCTTGGTCCCAACTTCTGCGCACTATGAACACGACATCGGAGGACCGCTGGCGCGACTTGCGCCCGGACCCGGACAGTGACACCCCGCTGTATCTCCAGCTCGCCCGCAAGCTCGGCAACGCCATTCATGACAATCGCTGGAATGCGGGCGAAGCGCTGCCCTCGGAACGCGTGCTGTCGGAGGCGCTCGGGGTATCGCGGATCACGTCGCGCAAAGCGATCGCGCTGCTGGTCGAACAAGGGCTGATCCGGCGCACGCAAGGCGCCGGTTCGTTCATCACGCCGCGCTATGAAGATCCGCTCTCGCGGCTGTCGAGCTTCAGCGAAATGCTGCGTCGACGCGGTTTTACCCCCGGTTCGAAGTGGCTTTCCCGCGTGATCGAACCCGCGAATCGCGATGAAGTGATCCAGCTGGGGTTATCGCCGGCAGCGGCCGTGACACGCTTGCGGCGCTTGCGCACGGCCGATGGCATCGTGATGGCGGTCGAGAACTCCACCTTTCCAGCGGCGCTGATTCCAGACCCGCAGGCCGTCGGCGATTCGCTTTATAGCTTCCTGGAACAGCGCAACTTGTCGATTGTGCGAGCCCTGCAGCATTTCCGCGCGGTCAACGCCAGCGATGAGATCGCCGAGCAAATGGGCATTGCGCCGCACGACGCGCTGCTGCTGATCACGCGCGTGGGTTACACGGCGGACCAGCGCCCGATCGAACTCACCGATACGTATTGCCGCAACGACTATTACGATTTCGTCGCGGAGCTGCGCAAGTAGTCGCAAGCAATCACCACCAGCGCGGCTGGTCAGTCCCGATAGGCACCGGCGGCGAGCCCCAATACGGCGGCGTCAGCGACATGCGTTCAGGCGGCTGCGTGCATGTGAGCATTCCAAACGGCGAAGCGGTGGTTTGCAGCATGTCGCGGACATCGTCGAGTTGGGGATCGGGCACGTTCTGGCCGTCTTCGACAAGTCCCATCGATTGCAACCAGCGCCCCGTGCTCGCCAGCGATACACGCACGTGCCAGCTTCCACCTTGCGTGGCGCGCCGATGCAACGCGATCATCGCGCCGAATGCCGCGAGATACCCCGTGGCGTGATCCAGCGCCTGGCAAGGCAAGTGTCGAGGTTGCGTCTGACCCGCTGCTTGCGCTTCCGTCCACGCGATGCCGCTCGCCGACTGCACGAGGCTGTCGAAACCGCGCCGCTGCGACCACGGGCCTTTGTGCCCATAAGCCGATATCGTCACGTACACAATGCCCGGCCGCAAGCGCGCGGCTTCATCGGGTCCGAATCCGAGCGCGGCCAACGCGCCGGGCCGATAACCCTGCAGGAACACATCGGCATCTTTCAATAACGTGCGCAGCGATTCACGGCCACTTTCTTCGCGAAGGTCGAGCGTCGCCGAACGCTTGCCGCGGCCGTTATCGATCACTAATGGCGGGATGTTCGGCAGATGCGGACCGTTGATAAGCAGGACGTCGGCGCCATGCTCGGCGAGCGTGCGACCCGCCACGGGCCCCGCGATGATCCGGCTCAGATCGAGCACGCGGACGCCTGACAACGGCCGATGCGGCTCGTCGCGGCCTATTGCTTCGGGCGGCGCATCGTCGAGTTTGACGATTTCCAGCAGCGGTATTTCCGCGATTGCGTGAGCCTGCGGTAAGCTCGCCCACTCTTCCGGCGAGCGGATCAGCGCAGCGCACAGGCCGGCATCGGCGAGTGCCTCGTCCAGGTTGGCGCCGTCCCAATGACGGATGGCATGCGTAACACCAGCGAGATCGTTCGCGCAACCGAGCAACTTCACCACACCGTCCCGATGATGCTTGAAGTTCGTATGAAGCTGGATCCAGCGGCCGTCACGGGTCTCGTAGAAGCCCATCAGCGGATCACGCAACTCGGGCGGGTTATCGGCGCCAATGCGCAGATAACGCTCGCTGCGAAACGCGATGGCCGCACGCCGCGTGTAGACATGCACGTCTTGCGGCCGCCCCGTGCGATGCCTGAAGCATTCGGCCGCCGCTAACGCGGACGCGCCCACGCTCGCCGCCGCCAACGCGCTCACCCGATACACCGACGGAAGTTGCCGTTCGTCGCCGCTGACCGTGAGATGGTTCAGCGCCTCAGGGTTTCCTTGCGCCAATCGCCAGAGTTCTTCGACAGCTTTCATCGCCATGCTCCCTTTCAATGCTGTATGCCTGGCCTTCGAGACTTGCGCATCCATCCTCGCTTGATATGGACCGCGGGCGCTCCGATCGGTTTCAAGCGTAGACCATTCGGCCCATCGATTGCTATGAAGATCGGCACGTTATGCCTGCCCACATCCACGTAAAATCACGGCACTCCCTCCGCCGGCTTCCTTCATGCCCGACACAATCCGCTCGAACGTTACACCTCCACCCTCCCCCCAATCGCTCACGGTCATGTTGTGGCTGGTCGCCACGGGTTTTTTCATGCAGACGCTCGATTCGACCATCGTCAATACGGCTCTGCCCGCCATGGCGAAGAGCCTCGGCGAAGCGCCGTTGCGCATGCAAGGCGTGGTCATTGCGTATTCGTTGACCATGGCGACGGTCATTCCGTTTTCCGGTTGGCTGGCCGACAAGCTCGGCACGCGCCATGTGTTCTTCAGCGCGATCCTGATCTTCACCATCGGCTCATTGCTTTGCGCGAATGCTCACTCGCTCATGCAACTAGTGATTTATCGCGTGGTGCAAGGGGTGGGCGGCGCGATGCTGCTGCCCGTCGGACGCCTTTCATTGCTACGCGTGGTGCCCGCAGAACGGTATCTCAGCGCGATGTCGTTCGTTGCCATTCCGGGGTTGATCGGGCCGCTCATAGGACCGACGCTCGGCGGCTGGATCGTGCAGATTGCCTCGTGGCACTGGATCTTCTTGATCAACGTGCCGGTGGGCGTGATCGGTTGTATTGCCACCCGGCTCTTCATGACCGATAGCCGCAATCCAGCGACGGCGCCTTTCGATCTCGCCGGTTATCTGATGCTCGCGGTCGGCATGGTCGCGTTGACCATTTCACTCGATGGCCTCGCCGATCTCGGCCTTCAACACGCTATCGTGCTCGTGTTGCTCGTGCTGAGCCTGGCGTGTTTTGTCGCTTACGGACTGCACGCCGTGCGCGTTCCGCAACCGATCTTCTCGCTTGATCTTTTCAAGATCCATACGTTCAGCGTCGGCTTGCTCGGCAACCTGTTCGCGCGCATCGGCAGCGGCGCGATGCCGTATCTGCTGCCGTTGTTGCTGCAGATCAGCCTGGGTTATTCGGCGTTTGAAGCCGGTCTCATGATGCTGCCCGTGGCGGCAGCCGGGATGCTGTCGAAGCGCATTGTGACGAGCCTGATCATGAAGCGAGGTTATCGAAAGGTACTGATGGTCAACACGGTGCTCGTCGGCCTCACAATGGCAAGTTTCTCCCTCACCAGCGCCGATCAGCCTCTGTGGCTGCGGCTCGTGCAACTGGCGTTCTTCGGTGGCGTCAACTCCATCCAGTTCACCGCGATGAACACGCTCACGCTGAAAGACCTTGGGACCGGGGGCGCCAGTAGCGGCAACAGTTTGTTCTCGCTCGTTCAGATGCTGTCGATGAGTCTTGGCGTCACGATCGCCGGCGCAGTGCTTGCGACCTTCACCGGCATTTTACCCAAGGTGACCGCGACGAATTCGCTGCCCGCCTTTCACGCGACGTTCCTGTGCGTCGGAATTATTACGGCTGCGTCAGCATGGATCTTTGCGCAGCTCGGGCCGGAGATTCGCGCGGTGAAGACGACGAAAACAGATCCGTCGGAAGCGCATTAGCGCGCGGAACTTGCGACCGTATTGGCGATGGCCATCCACGTGCCATCGCGAATCATCGCGGCGTGCGCGCTGCACTATGAAAGTGCACGCGCCCTCGCCCCATCGTCACGATAAAAACCGCCATCACGCCCCAGCCCCAGCGGGAGCCGGTTTCGGCGGGAATATCTCAATCGTCGGGCAAATGCGCATATTTCTTGCTCTTCAGGGAGCGGCCCTATCCTGTAAACTAGTTCTTCCCGATGTTTACTCCCACTCGAGCCGCGTTCGAACGCCTGCCAAAACCACCATGAGCATGGTTGATCTGGACCCTCCCCGCTTTCAGCCCCCTCGTCCCGTCGCGGGCGATGACGGCACGCGGCGCACTGTCCTGTACGGCGAGTACACGGTGTTCAGCGTTTTCCAGCCCGTGTTTTCCGTGTCGCATCGACGCGCAATCGGTTATCACGCATCGTTGCGAGCGCGGGATGATTCCGGCCGGCAAGTTCCATCGCATGAAGTCTTCACGCAGGCGGCGCGGCGCGGCGATCTGCTCGAACTCGGCCGGCTGGCTGAATCGCTGCACCTGGGCAACTTCTTTTCCTTCGATAGCGACGACGAATGGCTGTTCCTCAGCCTCCACCCGGCCGCGTTGATGGACACGAGCTACGGCGATGCGCTGCTGGCATCGCTGAAAAACATCGGACTGCCGCCGCAACGCGTGGTGCTTGAAGTGCCCGAGCAAGCCGGCGGCGAGACCACGCGCTTTGCTGAGATCATCGATTCATTGCGCAAGTCAGGCTTCCTGATCGCGCTGGACGGCTTCGGCGTGAAGCATTCGAATATCGACCGCGTGTGGCATTTGCGGCCCGATATCGTGACGCTCGATCGCTGCATCCTGCAGCAAGCGAGCGAACATTCGCATATCGAACGCGTATTGCCGGGGCTGGTTTCCCTGCTGCATGAATCAGGTCAACTGGTGTTAATGGGCGGCCTGAGCACCGAGCGCGATGCATTGATCGCGCTCGAATGCAACGTGGATTTCGTGCAAGGCGCGTATTTCGCCGGGCCCAGTGTGGAAGCCGTGAAGCCACAAGCTGCACAAGGCGTGCTGGATGCGCTGTCAGCCGCGTCCCGTGAACGCGTGGCTGCACGTGAACGCACGCAGTCGGCGCGGTTAGCGCCGTATGTGGGCGCGCTGGAAACGGCGGCGGCGCGTCTTATCGAAGGCGAAACGCTCGCCGATGCAACCCGCACGCTGTTGCAGCTTCACGAAACGGCGCGTTGTTTCCTGCTCGACTCATCCGGCCGGCAGATCGGTGACAACGTCTTGCCTGCCGCGCGTGCCTCGCAACGGGCCAAGCGTTTTCGGCCCTTGCTGCATTCGGAAGGCGCGAGCTGGGAACGCCGGCCGTATTTCATCGAAGCATTGCGCACGCCGGACCGGGTTAATCTGACTGCGCCTTATCTGTCGATCAACGAGGCGCATCTTTGCGTGACGGCGTCTATCGCCGCGCATACGCCACGAGGCTTGCAGGTCCTGTGCGTCGATATCAACTGGGACGTGACATCGCAACGGCGTTAAGCGTTGTGCGTTGTGCGTTTTGTGCCGCGGTCACACATGCGAGCGCGTCAGCGCAGCCTTCACGGTGCGCGCAAGATCCCCGATCTGAAACGGCTTCCTGAGCACCGCGTATCCTTCCACGCGGTCCTTCGATACATCTACATCAGCGTACCCCGTCGCCAGGATCACAGGCAGTTGTGGACGTGAGCGCTTCGCTTCGGCAATCACTTCCAGGCCGTTCATGCCGGGCATGGCGAAGTCGACCACGAGCAAGTCCGGATTGTCTGCGGACAGCCGCTCCAATCCCGCCCGACCATGCGCGGCCTCGGTGACCGCATAGCCGAGCATCTTCAGGCAATCGACGAGAGAGGTCCGTACGTCGACATCATCTTCAATCACGAGAATCCGTTCGTGCGCGCCCGTGATCTCCTCACCCGGCTCCGCAACCTCCGCCTCGACCACCACGCGCTCGCGCAAGGGCAGCCATATTTCGACCGTCGTGCCGTCGCCCGGCTCGCTGTGAATGCGCGCCGTTCCGCCAGCCTGACTCGCAATACCATAAACCTGGCTCAAGCCGAGACCCGTGCCCTTGCCGACCGGCTTGGTCGTGAAAAACGGATCGAAAACACGCGTCAGCAACTCCGGTGGAATGCCCGTGCCCGTATCGCTTACGCCGATCACCACATAGTGTCCCGGCGGCACCGTTTCGTCAGGCGCTGCGCGCTGGCTCACGCGAATAGTGAGCAAGCCGCCGTCGGGCATCGCGTCGCGGGCATTGATCGCCAAGTTGAGAACGGCGAGTTCGAGCTGGTTGGCATCGGCGTCGGTCCAGGCCTCCTTGACGTCAAAGCGCGTGCCGAAATGAATGCCCGTTCCCAGCGATAACGTCAGCATGTCGCGCATGCCATGCAGCATCGAAATGACGTCGATGGCCTTCAGGTCCAGATTGCTGCTGCGTGAAAACGTGAGCAGTTGCCCGGTCAGCTTCGCGCCGCGCTCGGTCGCGCGCTTGACCGTCTGCGCCATGGTCTGCACGCGCTCATCGCGGCTCACGCGCGTGATGAGTTCCGCGTTGCCCATGATCACGTTCAGGAGGTTGTTAAAGTCATGCGCGATGCCGCCGGTCAGTTGCCCGAGCGCTTCCATTTTTTGCGACTGCACGAGCACCGCCTGGACCTTCGCGCGCTCGTGGATCTCTTTCATCAGGCGGTCGTTCGCCGACGCCAGTTCCTGCGTCCGTTCCGCGATACGGCTCTCCAGCGTGTCGTTCAAACGCTCGACCACCATCTGGCTCGCGAGGATCTTCTCGTTGACTTCGTGACGGTCGGTGACATCCAGCGACACGCCGATAATCCGGGTCGTAGTCGTCCCCGGGACGCTGCCGGGCGCACGCATCGGGTGGCCGCGGGACTGGACCCAGTGAACGGTGTTGTCCGGCCAGATCACGCGATATTCAACCGTGAGGTTCGTGTTGTTATCGATGCAACTATCCAGTGCATGCTGACGCATCTCGCGGTCATCGGGATGCACGATCTGAATGATCTGCTCGTAGTCCACCGTGGGTCCCTTGTGCCCGTAGATCTTGCGAAACGCTTCGGTGGATCGCAGCGCGCCGGTCTCGACATCGAGTTCCCACGATCCCAACTGCCCCGCCGCCAGCGCCAGATGCAGCCGTTCCTGCGCTTCCACGCGCTCGGCGAGCTGGCGCCGCGCTTCGTATTGCCGCAAGCGTGCACGCAGCGCCGACGATACCGCGCGCCGCAACGTTTCGGCATTGAGCGGACGCTCCAGCACGACGACGTTACCCAGCAATTCGAGCCGGTCGAGCGCGTGTTTTGGGCGTCGTTCGGGGCGTTTAGTGGCAAGCAGAATGAGTGGAAAGTCGGACCACGTTGGCTGCTGGTTGAGCCACTGGAAGACCTGCGGCATGTCGTTATCGGAGAGTGCTTCTTCCGCGATCAGCGCCGTACCCGCATTGCTGCGCAGCTCGGTGTGAAGCATCGCGGCGTTCGCGCAAGCGACGCAGTTGCGGCTATCCTTGCTCAGCACTTCGCCGACTACGTCCGCGTCGCGGCCGCGTGGGGCGAGAATTAGGACACGGTTTTCCACGGCTTAACGACCCCTCGCGTGGGGGCCCAACATGGTTGACTCGCCGCGATACGTCGGCAGGCCGGCGAGCACGCCATCGAAGTCGCGCAATGCTTCACTCAACTCAAGGCCGCCGTGCGTCAGCCTGAACTGGCGGATCGTGCGTTCATGTGCGTTGCCGCGGCTTTTCACAGCGGCGAGCGCCGTCAGCACTTCGCCCTGATGTTCAAAGTATCGAAACAGGACCATGACGTCGCTGAGGTAGCTGATGTCGATGTCCGTCTGCACCTCGCCAACAATTCCATGCTGGCCGAGCACGAGCAAGGTCACGATGCCGCGCTGGTTGAGGTAGCCGAGCAACTCGTGCATCTGCAGCAGCAGGTAGCGCTCGCCGGGCATCGCTTGCAGATACGCGTTCAGGCTGTCGATGGCAACGTAGGTCACGCCGTCGTCTTCGACCGCCTCGCGTACGTCGCTGGTGAACTGGCCGGGCGACATCTCGGCGGGATCGACCTGGCGCAACGTCAGCAAACCGTTGTCGAGATACGTCGACAGATCCATGCCGAGCGACTTCGAACGCATCAACAGCGTGCCGAGCGTTTCATCAAAGAGATAGTAGATGCAACGCTCGCCGCGCTTGAGTGCCGCCACGAGGCAACACACCACGGTCGTGGTCTTGCCCACGCCGGATGGTCCGGTCAGCAGCGCATTCGTGCCGGGGATCAGGCCGCCGCCGAGCATGGTGTCGAGACCCTTAGACCCTGTCGATACCGGTGCGTTTGCGAATTCAGCGTGATGCTCGGCGGCCACCAGACGTGGATAGATATCGATACCGCCAGTCTCCAGCGTGAAGTCGTGGAAGCCCTCGCGAAACTTGATGCCGCGCATTTTTGCCACGCGCACACGGCGACGCGCGCCGCCGTAATCGTGGACTAGCTGGTCGAGGCTGATCACGCCGTGCGCGATGCTGTGAAGCTGGAGGTCGTTGGGGTCGGAGGTGTTGTCGTCGAGGAGGTAGACGGTGCATTCGCGCGTCGCGAAATAGCGCTTGAGCGCGAGGATCTGGCGGCGGTAACGCAACGGGTTCTGCGACAGCAGCCGGAGCTCCGACAAGCTATCTAGTACGATCCGTACGGGCTTGAGGGTTTCAACCTGGCGCATGACGTTTTCAACCGTCTCGCCCAGTTCTACTTCGGCCGGGTGCAGGATAGATTGCTCGTACTCGGGGTCCAGGCCTTCATCGGAGAGCAGTTCGATGATAGATAACGGGTCGACGTTCCAGCCATGGGCATCGGCTACGGCGAGTAATTCATCGCGCGTTTCGGACAGGGTGATGTATAAGCCGGCCTCGCCCAGTTCGGCGCCCTTCAGTAAAAATTGCAGGGCGAGAGTGGTTTTTCCAGCCCCCGGAGACCCTTCGACCAAGTACACGCGGTTCGGCGTCAATCCGCCGCCCAGGATGTTGTCTAGCCCGGTGATGCCCGTCGACATGCGTGGTGCGGGAAGGGACGGCTGACGTTGTGTGCTCATAGTAAGGATAGGATTCAATAGGCGCAGCGGTCTCGCAAGGGAACAGGGCCAGGGGCGGCTTCGCTCCCGATTGGCAGTCGCATATGTCAGGTAAAAGCAAAGATCAGGCCCAAGGGGTTGCTCGCGCCGGTGAACGGTTTTGAGGTGAGGCGGGGTTAGCGGTCGGGACAATTAACCCGACCGCTAACCTCAGAACCTAGCAACCCGCCACAAATCCCGCCCGCTACCCTCAAAACCTGACACCAATGCGCCCGCTAAAACCGCCCCTATGACCTCAAGACCGATGACTATCAAACACCACGTACTGCTAGCAGCTTCACTAGCATGGACAGCATCGCACTTGGCATTCGCCACGGAAACCATCGAAACCGCGCAACCATCCGCGCTAGTCAGCGACATCCACACCTTTGTTGTAGCCGAAGACGGCTCCCAGACCGAAGACGATGAAACCACCCTGCGCGCAAACACACCCGCAGGCGTCGGTGAAATCGCCCAACGCTACATCTGGTTCGACAAATCGACGTCAACCATCGACATAACCGACGCCTACTCCCTGGGCCGCGACGGCATCAAACACATCGTCGCCCCCGAACAGATCCGCGAGGTCCAAGAACCGCGTTCCGCAGGCGCACCCACGTTCGAAGACTCGCGCCTGAAAGCCGTCGTATTCCCCGGCGTAAGCACAGGATCCACCGTGCATCTGCGGTTTCACAAGACCCAGTCGAAGCCAGTCATCGCGGGGCAATTCGATTATTTCGTCGAGCCCGGACGTACCCCAGTGGAAGGACAACGGCTGATCTTCGACCTGCCCGCCGATAAACCGCTCTATGCCGACGCACGCGGCTACGTCGCCGTGCCGCCGGTCACCCAGGGCGGCCGCACGCGCTACGAATTCGACTACAGCCGCGCCCACTACGATCGGGTGGAAGCGGGCTCAGTCGGTTATGCGCAATACGGCGACCGGCTGATGGTGTCCACATTCCCGGACTTCCGCAGCTTTGCCGCGAGCTATCGCGATGGCACCATCGATCCGAGCGCGAACGATCCAGCCGTGCGCACCCTCGCGCAATCGCTTACACGCAACGAGTCCGACCCGCGTGCGAAAGCAGCCACGCTCTACGACTGGGTGCGCCACAACATCCGCTACGTGTCGCTGTTCCTGGGACAAAGTCCCGCCATTCCCCACCGAGCCGCCGATATCCTCGCCAACCGATACGGCGACTGCAAAGACTACGTCGCGCTCTACGGCGCGTTGCTGTCCGCGGTGGGTATCGAGAACGAGCCGGCCCTGATCGGCCTCGGCTCGGTCTACACGCTGCCGTCCGTTCCGGGCTATGGCGGCAGCGCGATCAATCACGTCATCACATGGATGCCCGGGCTGGGACTGTATGCCGACTCAACGGCGCTGAGCATCGAGTTCGGCAATCTCCCGCTCGCTGACATGGACCGTCCAACGCTGCTGGTCAACAGTGGCTCGCTGTCCCGCACGCCCGCTACCGAACCGCTGTCACGCACAGCGCGCTTACAAATCGATGTAGCACCCGATGGCTCCGCCGCGTTCGCCGATCAGGTGGAGGACGCCGGATGGAGCACCGGGCCGGAGCGATCGAACTTGCTGCACGCGACGGCCGAGCGCCGCAAGCAAATCGCCGATACCCGCCTTCGGGCCACCGGCCTGCGCGGCGTCGCCACGCTCACGGCCAGCGACCTGAACGCAAGCAATGGTCCGCTGACGACTACCATCGTCGGGACGCTCGACAACGTCGTGTGGACCACCGGCACGACCGCCCTGCCCGCGCTGACAAGCCTGTCCGGCGGGATCGCGTCGCAGGTTGAGAACCTGCTCGCCGAGCGCGTGCGTACCCAGCCGTTCATGTGCTCCGGCGGCACGTTCGATGAAGTCGCGCAAGTCACCTTGCCAAAGACCGTGCACGTCACCGATGTCCCCACCGACGCGAATTTCACCAACGCGTTCATCGATTATTCATCGCGTTATGTCTTCGATCCCGCGACAAACCTGTTTCAGGCAGAGCGTCATTTGAAGACAAACTTCGGCAAGCAGGTATGCACGCCCGAAGACTTCGCCGCCATGCAGCCAGTGTTGAAGCGCATCGAACGGGACGCAGATGCGCAGATCATCGTCAAGGCGATGCAGCCGTGACCGAGCCCGTCCGACCCGCGCGTAAGTTTTCGTAATCGCGGCATGCGTGCCTGTAACCGGAATGTCGGGCGACGCCGCTATGCTGCAAAACCAGCATCGACGGAACGTCCCAATGCACACGGCCAGGCCACGATGACCCAAGAACCCGCGAGAACCCCCGAACATCCGTCTGCGCCGATTGATCATTTGAGCGCGATCACGTCGCTCGATGCATCGGTTCACCGCGCGCTCGCCGATGCATGCCGCCTCGCCGGCGATGAACTCGGCGCGCTGGCGCAGCTGATCGCGGCCCACACGCTCGACGCGTACGCAACCGGCTCGCCGGACGCCCGCACGAACGGCTTGTGTGATGTCGCCACAGGCTATTTCATGAAGGGCGATCACGTAGTCGCCGTGCGCTGGTATGAACTCGTGCTCGCGCTCGACCCGAACATCGCCGTAGCGTGCCAGAACCTTGCGGCCATCCACACAGGCCAAGGAAACATGGCGCTTGCCGAGATTTATCGCGAGCGTGCTTATGGAATCCAGCGGGTTTTCGTCGAAGAAACACCGGGCTGGACTCGCTCTGTCCTGATCCTCTGCGCAGGAAAAAGTACAGGTAATGTTCCGTTCGACGCTTTGCTTCCGGGCGCGAGAAACCGCCGTATCAAGTACGCAATCGACTACGCCGCCGACGGCGAAGACGCTCATCTCCCCGCCTTCGATCTCGTGTTCAACGCCATCGGCGATCCGGATATTGCAGCGCCTCTGAATGACAGGCTCGCGCGTTTCGCGGCGCAGTGTTCGCGTCCGTGGCTCAACCCGAGTTCAGCCATCTCCCGGACTTCACGGCACAAGCTGCCCGCGCTGCTCGACGGTCTCGGTGACGTACAGACAGCGCCGTGCGTGCGCTACGAAGCGGAGAACAAAGCGCAAGACATCAATGCACTCGCTTCGCTACTCGCCGATCACGCCGTCACGTTTCCCCTCCTCGCCCGGCCCGTTGCCGCGCACGGCGGCGACGGCCTGATTCTCTGCGACACAATCGAAACACTTGAAGCCCGGTTATCGACGCAAGCTCAAGCAGGCGCCCAGTACCTGACGGCGTTTCGCGATTGCCAATCAGCCGATGACTTCTATCGCAAGTACCGCGTGATCTACGTCGATCGCCGGCCGCTCCCCTATCACCTTGTGATCTCGCCGCACTGGATCGCGCATTACTTTTCCGCCGATATGGAAAGCCACGCCTGGAAGCTCGACGAAGAACGTCGCTTCCTGCAAGACCCGCGTGCTACTCTCGGCGAGCGCGCGATGAACGCCATCGAAGCTATCGGGCAGCGGCTCGATCTGGACTACGGCGGTATTGATTTCACGCTTCTGCCCGACGGCCAGGTCTTCGTGTTCGAAGCCAACGCGACCATGCTCGCGCACTACGAGCGCGATAGCGGCGTGCTCGCTCACAAAAACCCGCATGTGCAACATATCATCGATGCGTTCGAGCGCATGCTGGCGCACCGGACGGCGGGCTGATGAACAAGACCATGAACTTTTCCGGCGGACCGGGCGCGTTACCGGCGTCGGTGCTGCGCGAAACGAGCGTTGCTATCAATGCATTGCCAGAGACCGGTTTGTCGGTGCTCGGAATGAGCCATCGATCCGACTGGTTCCGCAGCGTGCTCGATGAAGCCGAGCGTAACCTGCGCGTCCTGCTCGGCATCCCCGACACCTACCATGTGCTGTTCATGCAGGGCGGCAGCAGCCTGCAGTTCTCCATGCTGCCGATGAACTTCCTGCGTCACAGCGGCAAGCATGCCGAGTACATTGTGTCTGGTTACTGGAGCGCGAAGGCGCCGGTTGAAGCGCTGCACGAAGGAACAACGCGTGTGGTGTGGGACGGCAGCGCGGAGGGCTATCGACGTTTGCCTGGGACGGATGAATTGCAACTCGCGCCGGATGCCGCCTACCTGCATTACGTGTCCAACGAAACGGTCGAGGGGCTGGAATTTACGGACATCCCGGGCCTGCCCGACGTGCCGCTGGTCTGCGACATGTCGTCCAATCTGCTGGCCGCGCCAATCGACATTAGCCGTTACGCGATGATCTACGCGCACGCGCAGAAGAACCTCGGGCCAGCCGGCGTCACCGTGGTGATTCTGCGCGATGAATTCGCTCAACGGGCAACGCATGCGCTGCCAACCTTCCTTGATTATCGGACGCATATTCAGGCGCGTTCGGTGTACAACACGCCGCCGGTGTTCGCCATCTATGTATTGATGCTGGTGACGCGCTGGCTGCGCGACGAGATAGGTGGCGTCCACAACATGGCGGCAATCAACCTCGCGAAATCGGAGCGGCTGTATCGCGCGATTGATGCGGAGCCAGAGTTCTATCGCGTGCACGGTGAGCGTGCTTGCCGGTCGACGATGAACGTCGCCTTCCGTCTTCCCGATGCCGCCATGGAAGCGCGGTTTATCGATGACGCTCGCCGCGCGGGCTTACATGGACTGGAAGGGCATCGGTCGATCGGCGGCCTGCGGGCTTCGCTCTATAACGCGGTAACGCCCGAAGCAGTTGCGGCGCTGTCGGAGTGGCTGAGAGAGTTTCGCCGGCTGCGAGGTTAAAGGCCTTTAAACCGATAGGCGTAAAGGCGGCTCTCGCTCAGCTTGTCCGCGTGACTGCGCAACGTCAGCGTGAGTTCGCCGCTTTCGTCGCGTAACGCGCTCACAATGGCATCACAACGCACAAGGGTGCTGCGATCAATCTGCCAGAAAGTGTCCGCATCGAGTTGCAATTGCAGTTCGCGCAGCGAGATCCTGATCAGGTGTTCGCGTTCGGCCGTAACCACAGGAACGTATTTATCGGCAGCTTCGAAATAGAGCACGTCGGCGATCGGCACCATGGTGATGGTGTTGCCGGCGCTCGCCTGGATCAGCCGCATCGGGATCGCGGGCGCAAGTTTGCCTTGAGGGCTCGCAGCATTGGTATTCGCATGCAAGAGCTCACGCAACGTACGAATGGCAGCATCCAGCGATGGCTCCGCGGCCTGGGATAACTCCCTCTGCCGCAACGCAATCGGCAGCACGCTCATTGAGGTTCTGCCGGGATCAGCGGAAAGCGGATTTCGAATTTGGTCCCTACGCCTTCGCGGGAGACGAAATCGATCTGCCCGCTTAAAGCACCGCAAAGCTCCTTGACGATTGCGAGACCTAGACCGGTGCCAGGAATATCTTCGCCTGCGGCCCGTTCGAATTCGTCGAACACTCGGTCTGAGTCCTCAGGCGCGATTCCCATACCCGTGTCGAACACGCGGATCGACCACTGCTCCGAGCCGGCCATGGAGAAGTTCAGGCTGATTTCACCCGACGTCGTGTATTTGGTCGCGTTCGATAACAGGTTGATCGCAATTTGCTTCAGCTTAAGACGATTAGACGTGACGGTGGCCAGCGCAGGGTCGAAACTCGCGCGCCACGTCAGCCCTTTGGCCTCGATAGCCGGCCGTGCGGAGGTGACGAGTTCATCATAGAGTTCTTGTAAATCGACTTGTTCGAGCGTGAGCGGAGCGGCGTCGCCAAGCACGACCGAGTACTCGACCATTTGATCGACGAGTTCTTTCATGTCGGCGGCCTGCCGATTGGCCATCGTTAGCGCCACGTCGGCTTTTAAGGGCGCGCGACCGATTAGCTGCAGAGCAACTGAAAACGCATTCAGAAAATTGCGCAGATCGTGGACCACGCTGCGCGTGATCTGCATGCGCGATTCGTAGAGATCGCTGACCAGCCGTTGCTTGAGCGTCAGCTCGTGGTTGGCGCGCTCGAGCCGGCCTGTGTACTCGTCGATCTTGCGGTCACGTTCGCTGACCACTTCCTTGATCGACGTGAGCGTTACCATGCTGAGTGTTTCGGCAACGAGGCGCCGTGCCCGCCCTTCGTGGCGACGAGTGAACGTGCTGTCCTGGTCGGCGAATTCTTCCAGGGCGTTCGCGAGCGCCTGATGAAACAAATCGAGTTCGCGAACGAGCTCCTCGATCCGATAGCCCTGGCGCCAGCGGACCAAACCATGGCTTCTCGCGTCGCGCTCGATGGCCGGCTCGACACGTTCGAGATCTTCGACGTCGAGCGCGGCGCACAATCCGTCGAGAATTTCCGGCAAGTGATCGGCGAGCTGCTCGTAAGTGAGCTTGTCAGCGCCGACGAGGTCGACGTCGCCGAAAACGGCCTTCATCCATTGCTCGGTCAGGCGGACCCGATGCTTGCGAATGAAGTCGGAGAATTTGCGCAGCGGGCGAACAGGCGTATCGATCATTGAGAGCCACGAGACAAGAATTGTATAAAAACAGATGTCCGAGCTTACGGGCAAGGGCGTACTGGCAGCAATAGTTACCGTGCCGCAAAATCATTCTTCTATCACCATTGCCTGCTTCGGGGCTGGCGTCCAAACGAATCGATTAACGCGACCAGCACCAGCGGCGACTGTCCTTTTTGGCAGTAGCCGTCAAACGACGTGTGCAATAGATGCCGGAGGACCTCTGCCTCATCGAGCGCGGTAAAAGCGATGATCACGATACTGCTTGTTCGCAAATCACGCCTTAGCGCATGCGTTGCCTCGAGCCCATTCAGCCCAGGCATAGAAATGTCCATCACAATCACATCAGGCAACCAAGCGGTTGCCATTTTAATGGCTTGAGCACCGCTCAGGGCAATTCGGCACTCCACGGGGTCGAGCGAAAGGTAGGCGGCGAGCGCTTCAGCACCATTTATGTTGTCGTCGACCACTAATACACGCAGGGGCTCGGTATAGGCCGCAATACGTCGGTCGGTCCAGGCTCGCGAGAGCGAGCTTTTGAGATAGGGTTGCTTTGAACTTTCGAGATTTGAAGGCATAGGGGCTCAGAATTTGGTCCATCGTGAGCACCGTTTGTGCCCATACCTATAGGGATGCCAAAATACCTTAATCTATATGACGATGTCCTTCGTCGCGTATGAGCGAATCGACACGTGATCGAGATCGTGGCTGAATCAAGTTGGTCGTGCTGCAGCGCGACGGATTAGTGAGACTACCCGGACTTAGGCGAATCGTTCAATGCAGTGGGCGGCGGTGGGCGATAAGACCTGCTGGCGCGGGGCGCGTGTACTAGAAGGGCGCCACTCGCCGAAGGCCGCAGCCGACCACAGCGGCCAGTCGGTTTTCCAGCAAGCGGCCGTTCGCTTCCCGAAAGAAAAGAATCACCAGTGCGTTGCGCTCGGGTATTACCTGAAACGGGTTTTTCTCGACTCGACGCTGCGGTGCCGTCTGTTGTGAAACGAATGAGATGGGGCCGTGCCGTTCCTTAGACGATGTCTTTTGTAAAGTCTGAATACCATGCCTCGAAGTTCACCGCCGCTAGCGGCTTGGCTATGTGATATCCCTGAGCTTCGTCACACTTCCATCCAGCCACCGCTTCATGGATTTCGAGCGTTTCAACGCCCTCGGCCACAACCCGATAATCAAGCTTGTGCGCAAGAGCGATAATGCCTTCGACCAGAATTCTCGAGTACTGCGAATCCAGGACACGGCGAATCAAACTTTGATCGATCTTGAGTACCGAGGCCGAGTAATGCTGCAGCGCGGACAGATTGCTGTAGCCCGTACCGAAATCATCGATGGCAATCGTGCTGCCCATCCGCGCGACGTCGCGAAGATTGCCCGTCACGGATTGCCCGTTCAGGGATAGCACCCCCTCGGTCACCTCCAACTCCACCTGCGCAGGTTCAATGCCATGATTGTGCAGCAGGGAGGTGTAGCGAATAACGAAGCCACGCTGCTCCAGATTAAGTACAGATACGTTGATGGACATATTCAATAGCATGCCGGCCCGCCGCCACGTCGATAGCTGTTTCAGTGCGTTGTCCATGACCCAGTCGGTGAGCGCGGGCATCAGTGCGGTCTTTTCCGCAAGCGGGATAAATTCTGCCGGTGAAACTGCGCCCAGCAGCGGATGAAACCAGCGTAGCAACGCTTCAACACCCACACATCGGCCCGTGCGCAAATCGATTCGTGGCTGGTAAGCCAGACTCAATTGACGCTCGTCGCGCAGTGCTTGAGGCAATGCGTTGAGAATCAAGAAGGTACGTTCCTGGGCCGCAAACATGCGCTTTGCAAACTTTCTGAATGGAACACGTGCGCGTCTGGCGACCTCAGACGCTGACATCAAGGCCCGTAGGACATCGGTAGGTTCATCGATGCCGGACAAGTCGACCAAACCCGCAGTTGGGGATAAATCAACCGGAATTCTGTTGACCACCAGCGGTGCGTCGAAGGCCCTCAATGCTGCTTCAATGACGCGCATGGCGGCGCTCTCGCTTCCATAGACGAACACGGCAAAACGCGCGTAGTCCACCCGATACACCGTACCCTTTTCGGCAAGCGCCTGCTCGACACGCACAGAAATCGCTGCCATCAGCCTGTCGGCAGCGACAATGCCGACCGAGATCGATGTTTGATCGAGATACCCTAGAGGAACGACGTTAATCAGGACAGCGTGGGTCGGGAATGCGCGCCCGGTTCGGCGTTCCTCGAACATCGTACGAACGTCATCACTGAACCGTGCGCGGTTTAGGAGTTTCGTGGGTGGATCGACGAATGCGATCGAGCGTAGCGCTTCGATCCTGTCCATTGCCATTTCGGCCAGTTGCGATAGCAATTCCTGCTGCGACTCGTTAAAGTCATCGCGCGATTTGGTATCGATTACGCACAAGCTGCCGAGAGGTACGCCCGAACGCGTTCGCAACGGAGCGCCGGCGTAGAACCGGATGTTAGGATCACCAAGCACCAGCCGGTTCTCCTTGAACCGCGGATCGAGCAAAGCATCGGGCACGATCAGAACATTGTGACGAAGGATCGTATGCGCGCAAAATGCGTCCCTGCGTTCGGTTTCGGCCACCTCCACGCCAACGCGTGCCTTGAACCATTGGCGCTTCTCATCAATCAGGGAAATCAGTGCAATTGGTACGCCGAATAGACGCGCGGCAAGCTCGGTGACACGATCCAGCGCGGCATCTGGCGGCGTGTCCAAAAGACACGATGCTTGCAGGACATAGAGTCGATGTCGCTCTATAAGGGGGGACGGCAATTCGAACTGATTAGGCGGATTCAACGGATTCTCCGTGAGATTTTGCCGATACAGATTTGACTCGGACATGTGTTCGAAAGGATGACGAACGACTATACACGCATAAATTCACAGGCTGTTACAACTCGTTGCGATGAAGACGACGGCGCTTTCTCGTGGGCTGATGGTTTTCCGGAGTGCTCGACGCTCAATGAGCGTGATGCGCCGGTTTATGCCGGGCGGGGGCTGGGAACAGGTCGAGTTCAGCATGACGCTACGACTCGGCTAGAAAGCCAGCTTGAGGGGCACTGAAGACGAGCGTAAAGGTGGGATGCGAGAGGGCAACGAGCCATCGATGACTGCCTTGTCGAATTAGGACCCGCCGCATGCTCTTTCAGGGCTTCCCTTGGACCTGTAGGGCGTATCAGCATCGCGACTGGACCGATTTTCAGGCCCTCAAAGCTTCCCTAGCATGTGATGTCTGCTCGGTCAACGTGGAGCTACTTGTTGGAATTCACTGGTACTTTCAGCCGAGTGAATTTCTCATTGAAAAGCTTCGCTCTTACAGTGTGCTGTCGTTGGTCTGGGTTCTGACAGCACTGCGCGAGCGTGCGCGCTCATCGTTCATGTATGTGGGACCCACCTGTTTTGGGTACTCGGAAGACTACGACAAGCCCAATGCGGAAGCAGACCTGCTCGCCATCGTGGATGGTGAGTCAATTCTCTGCGAGGTAAGCTAAAAGTCAGCGTGGCGCAGTCTGCGAACCGTGCACCTGAAGGAGTTCATCCATATTGCAAAGCGTCTCAGACCGGTTCGCGCAATCCTGGCCGTCATGGAAGATGACAAGCGATTCGAAGAGGAAATCCGTAAAGCGCAGTGTGAGCTGAAGACGGATGGCATCGAGTTCGAACTGCTGACACTGGCGACATATCGTCCGCACGACGATCCGATGCTTGTCGGCATTAGCTGTCTCACGCTGAAAAGCAGAAAGCCCTCGGAGGGAGGGCTTTCATTTCTTCTACCTTTTCCAAACTTTATTGCAACGCGTTGTCCCGATTTTCCAATCTTTATTGCACTTTCCGAACTATATTGTCACGCTCGAACAACGAACCTCAAGCGCCGAAATTCTTCGCCGCAAAGTCCCAGTTCGCAATGTTCCAGTACGCTTCAATGAACTTCGGGCGAGCATTGCGATAGTCAATGTAATACGCGTGTTCCCACACGTCGATGGTCAGCAGCGCCTTCGCATCGGTGGTCAGCGGCGTAGCGGCATTGCTGGTGGAGACGATATCGAGCGAGCCGTCGGTCTTCTTCACGAGCCACGTCCAGCCCGAACCGAATGTGCCGGTTGCGACCTTCGCGAACTCTTCCTTGAATTTATCGAACGAGCCGTACTTCGCATTGATGGCGTCAGCCAAAGCGCCCGTCGGAGCGCCGCCACCCTTGGGCGACAGGCTGTTCCAGAAGAACGTGTGGTTCCACACCTGGGCTGCGTTGTTGAACACGCCACCTGATGCTTTCTTGACGATTTCTTCGAGCGACAGATTTTCGAATTCGGTACCCGGAATCAGCTTGTTCAGGTTCGTCACATAGGTTTGATGATGCTTGCCATAGTGATACTCAAGCGTTTCTTCCGACATGTTCGGAGCAAGCGCATTCTTGTCGAACGGCAACGGCGGGAGGGTATGTTCCATGGTGTGAGCTTCCTTCTATGATGATTATGGGGGACGTGAGGAGTGAAGCAATGGAGCACTCGATTGTAGGCGAGTTGGGATAACCCCGCAAATTGCGGGTTTTTATGAGCAGTATCGATTACGAAGCTTTAACAGCGGCGTAAAAAATGCTCGAACGTTCCTTCTAAGCCGTCAAAAATACGGGCTTTGAACTACCCGCGCAGGTCTTGTAAAAACTCATGCGCGCATCGCATGAAAGCAGCAGTCGATGCACACCGCCCGAGCGTCAGAACCAATCAGCCAATCAGAATTCATTGGAAAGCCGCGGCTGGATATCGGCCAGCACAATATCCGCCGATCCTTCCGCCAAATGCACGGTCAATGGCCGTTCTGGCTTCAGCGCATTCGGCGCGCGTACGGCGCGTCCGGATTGGGTATCGATCAAAGCCGCGTAGCCGCGCTCGAGCGTGCGTTGCGGGCTCAACACCTGCAACCTCGCCGATAACTCCGACACCCGCGCCGCCGCTCGTTCATGCCGGCGCCCTTGCGACACACTCAGGCGTTGTGAAAGACGCATCAGATGTTCCCGCTCGGCGGCGAGATCCGGACGCCAGCGCTGCCAGCGCATGTGCACGAGCGCAAAACGCGCGCGGGCGTCGCGGACCGGACGCGCACCGGCGGAGGCCAGCCGCACCGCCAGTTGCCGCAAGTGCGTGCGCTGACGTTCCAGGCGCTCCGCCGGGCTGACCAGCCGCCGCGCCAGCCAGTCGAGCTGCTGCGCACGCCGTTCCATCGTCCGGCCGAAACCACGGGCGAGCGCAGCATGGCGATGATCGAGATCGCGCAGCAACAACACGCGCTGCGGACTGACCAGTTCGGCGGCTGCTGTGGGCGTGGGCGCGCGGACATCGGCGGCAAAATCGGCGATGGTGAAATCCGTCTCGTGGCCTACGCCGCTAACGACCGGCATCGCACTTTCGGCTATTGCCCGAGCGAGGACTTCCTCGTTGAACGCCCACAGGTCTTCAATCGAACCGCCTCCACGACACACGATCAACACATCGACTTCGCGGCGTGCGCTGGCCTGATCGACCATCGCGGCGAGCTTCGCGGCCACGCCCGCGCCCTGCACCGGCGCGGGATACACGATCACCGGCACGTGCGGCGCGCGCCGCGAGAGCGTGGTGAGCACATCGCGCAACGCCGCCGCCTGCAACGACGTCACGATGCCAATCGCTTTCGGATGCTGCGGCAGCGCACGCTTGCGTTCGGCCGCGAACAGCCCCTCGGCTTCAAGTTTCGCCTTCAGCTTCAAGAAGGCTTCGTACAGACGACCTTGGCCCGTGCGCCGCACCGCTTCCACGCCGAGTTGCAATTCGCCGCGCGGTTCATACATGGTCACGAGCCCGCGGACCTCGATCCGGTCGCCTTCGCGCGGCGTGAACTCGGCGTACTGCGCACGGCCGCGGAACATCACGCAGCGCATCTGCGCCTGCGCGTCCTTGATCGAGAAATACCAGTGGCCGCTGGCCGCTTTCGTAAAATTCGATACTTCACCCGATACCCAGACCAGCGGGAACGAGCGTTCGAGCATTGACCCGATCGCCCGGTTCAGCGCCGACACGGGGATGACGGCATCGGCACTGGCGGCTGAACCGGATGATGCGAAAGGATCGGAGCTCATCGAAGAAAAAGTCGTCGTTTCGGGTTGAAAACAGGGTCAAAAGTCGCATGCTCGCGGACATATAAACAGGCCAACAAGAGCCATTCCCGCACCGCCGAACGCTCTAGTAACAAGGCATGGACGATAGACCAATCAGAATCCGAAGTGTAGCAAGTGTCCACAATGCACAAGTTACCGAAAGCTGACATCGGCACGTGCGAAACGATGATGAATGCGCCTTAAGCCGTTGATTTAACGATGTTTTCTATCCCTAATTCATGAAGAAGCCGATCTACGTCTTTCGCGGTGCCGATTTCGGCCCGCTGCCGCTCAAGTTGTTCACAGAGTTATCCACAGGCGGATTGTGAATAGCTTGCGAGCAAAATGGAGCATGTAATCTACCCGTTTTCCCGGCTTGAATCGAGGTCGGCACTGCCCTTCGACTGGCGCCCCAGGCATCGCCGCGCTAGAGTGCCGGGTTCAAGGGCGAGCGCGACATGTGCCCTGCGTCGTCCATCGACCCCTTACCATCTGCTTGCCATTCGCCCAAATTCGCTCATTCTGGAGATCCGCCTCGATGCAAAGGTGCCGGCTGTTATCGCAAACATCGTCCTTTCTCTCGCCGCTACACCGCCCACCGTTGCTGTCGTCCGAAGATATTGACCGCAAGGCGCGCCATGTCTGACTTCAAGCCGCCGATTGAAAACTTCCTCGCCCGTGAGTGGCGCAAGCGCGGCTGGGTCGCGTGGTCGCTGACGCCCTTCGCATGCGTGTTCGGCCTGATCGCCGCCATTCGACGCGCGTTTTTCACGCTCGGCTTGATCAAGCAGGTGAACGTGGGCGTGCCGGTGGTCGTGGTCGGTAACGTAACCGTGGGCGGCACCGGCAAGACGCCGACGGTGATCGCGCTGGTCGAAGCACTGCGCGCCGCCGGCTTTCAGCCGGGCGTCGTCTCGCGCGGTTACGGCGCGAAGATCCACGAAGCCACGCGGGTCACCGCCGACAGTCAACCCTCCGAAGTCGGCGATGAACCCCTGCTGATCGCGCGCCGCACGCATGCGCCGGTGATGGTGTCGCCGGATCGCGTCGCGGCGGCTCAAGCGTTGCTGAAGGCGAATCCATCGGTCGATGTAATCGTCAGCGACGACGGCCTGCAGCACTATCGCATGGCCCGCGCGTTCGAACTCGTGGTCTTCGACGACCGTCTGGGCGGCAACGGTTTCCTGCTGCCAGCAGGACCTCTGCGTGAGCCGATGTCGCGACGTCGCGACGCCACGCTCATCAACAGCCCGTACGACCGCACGTTGCCGCCGTGGCCGAACACGTTCTCGCTTGACCTGGCCACCGGCGACGCGTGGCGTCTCGACGATCCGGCCGTGCGCCGTCCGCTAACCGCGTTCAAGGGCGAACGGATCGCGGCAGCAGCGGGCATCGGCTCGCCGGAGCGGTTCTTCGCGTCGCTGCGTGCCGCCGGCCTCGCGCCGGCCACGCGCGCGTTCCCGGACCACTACGATTATCGTGACAATCCGTTCGCCGGCATCGACGCCGATACGATCCTGATCACCGAGAAGGATGCAGTAAAATTCGGGGCCTGGCGTGACGCGCGCATCTGGGTGGTTCCAGTCGAAGCCGTGCTCAGCCCCCGCCTCATCGCATTAGTTGTGGAGAAACTCCGTGGACGCACGCCTGCTTGAAATCCTTGTCTGCCCTATTTGCAAGACCCAGCTCACGCATGACCGCGCGGCGCAGGAACTCATCTGCAACGTCGACAAGCTCGCCTACCCCATCCGCGACGGCATTCCCATCATGCTGCCCGATGAAGCCCGCCAGACCGTGGAAGGCACGCCCATCGAACCGTTGAAACCCTCCGACGGAAACTGAGATTTCTTGGATTTCTGAGATTCAACGCTGAGGTTTTATGAACGCACACGTTCCGGTCGCGCCGCCCTTTATCGCCGTCGTGCCCGCGCGGCTCGCGTCCACGCGGCTGCCGGACAAGCCGCTGGCCGATATCGGCGGCAAGCCGATGGTCGTGCGCGTCGCCGAGCGCGCGCGTTTGTCGGGTGCGCTGCAAGTGCTGATCGCAACAGACTCGCAGCGTGTGGTCGAGGTCGCGAAGGAGCATGGTTTCGAGGCGCTGCTCACCCGCGCCGATCATCCGAACGGAACCGACCGGCTCGCCGAAGTCGCGACGCATTTCGGCTGGAGCGACGACACCATCGTGGTCAATGTGCAAGGCGACGAGCCCTTGATCGACCCGGCGCTCGTGCGCAATGTGGCGGCGCATCTGGCGGCGCATCCGTCGTGCGTGATCGCCACCGCGGCACATCCCATTCACGATCCCGCCGATGTCTTCAACCCGAACGTCGTGAAAGTCGTGCTGGATTCGAAGAGCGTGGCGTTGTATTTTTCGCGCGCGCCGATTCCCTGGTCGCGTGACGCGTGGCAAAAGGACTGGCCAAATGTCGCCGCGCTCAGCGCGCGTCCGTCCGTTCCCGCCAACGTGTTGCGCCACATCGGCTTGTACGCGTATCGCGCGAAGTTCTTGCGGATTTATCCCACGATGTCAGTGGCGCCGATCGAAGAAGCCGAAGCGCTCGAGCAATTGCGCGCGCTCTGGCACGGCGAGCGCATCGCAGTGCTGACGACGAACGACGCGCCGCCGCCGGGTGTCGATACCCCCAATGATCTGGCCCGCGTCCGCGCGCTGTTCGAGGCGTCGGCATAAGAGTACGGGCAGCACGCTTAAGCCGCGCTTTCGCAGCAGCGTGCCTTCCGCAGTTCCGTTGTCGTGCCCTCCAGTCGCGCGCCGAGCATCGACCTATCCATCGCTTCTCATAGCGATTACGACCCGCGAAATCGGCGCGTTTCCACCTGTTCCTAGCGCGCCATGCCGCTCTCGATCAACTCGCGTTAACCCCCGCTGCGTGCGACTTTCCGGGCTTTCCAGCCTCGGATTCGGGCCGCGATTGTGACGATGCGTGGCATAATCGATTGGTAGCGCGAGCCTTCCGGTCAGCGCCAACGCTCCTGAGCGCCTATGTCGACTGGTGCCGCGCCGTCTCTCGAATTCGGCTCGTCGCGCCTCGTTTGCGGCTTCAGCCGGGCGATATGCCACAGCGACCGGATGCCAGATAAGCCTCGCAGCGCAGCGGTTTCTATTCGATTCGGAGATATCACCATGCGTTTGATCCTGTTGGGCGCCCCCGGCGCCGGCAAGGGCACCCAGGCCACGTTCATCAAGCAAAAGTTCGGCATCCCGCAGATCTCGACGGGCGACATGCTGCGCGCCGCCGTGAAAGCAGGTTCGCCGCTTGGCGTGGAAGCCAAGCGCTTCATGGACGCCGGCGAACTCGTGCCGGACACGCTCATCATCAACCTCGTGAAAGAACGCCTGCAGGAAGCGGACTGCGCGAACGGCTATCTATTCGACGGTTTCCCGCGCACGCTTCCCCAAGCGGACGCCATGAAGGAAGCCGGTGTTGCTATCGACTATGTGCTTGAGATCGACGTGCCGTTCGCGGACATCATCGAGCGCATGAGCGGTCGGCGCTCGCATGCAGCGTCGGGGCGCACGTATCACATCAAGTTCAATCCGCCGAAAGTGGAAGGTCTTGACGACGTCACCGGCGAACCGCTGATCCAGCGCGACGACGACAAGGAAGAGACCGTGAAGAAGCGGCTCGACGTGTACGTTGCGCAGACCAAGCCGCTGATCGAGTACTACAACACGTGGTCCAAACATGGCGATAACAACGGCCTGAAAGCGCCGGAGTATCGGCGGATCTCGGGGCTCGGTACCGTCGATGAAATCCGCACGCGCGTGTTCGATGCATTGACCTGATTGTCACTGAGCGCTCATACCTGGGCGCTCGGGGCACGCCTTCTGAAACCCGCTCGCGCTCCATCGGCCGAGCGGGTTTTTCGTTTTCGTCCTGAGCGATCCCTGGGACGAAACATGTTCTACGACTCACCCTCATCAAGGAGCACACAGCATGGACATCCAGGACAACGTCTTTCTCGTCACCGGCGGCGCATCGGGCCTTGGCGCGGCGACGGCTCAGCTTATCCGCGACCACGGCGGTAAGGTCGTGCTCGCCGACATGAACGAAGCCGGCGGCGAGAAGCTCGCAAAGGAACTCGGCGGTGTGTTCGTGAAATGCGACGTGAGCCGCGAGGAAGATGGCCAGCGCGCTGTGGAAGCCGCGACGCAACTCGGCAGCTTGCGCGGGCTGGTCAATTGCGCGGGCATCGCGCCGGCGGCGAAGACGGTGGGCAAGGATGGCCCGCATGCGCTCGATCTGTTCGCGAAGACGATCGGCGTGAATTTGATCGGCACGTTCAACATGATCCGTTTGGCGGCAGCGGCCATGTCGAAGAACGAACCGAACGCAGCGGGCGAACGAGGTGTGATCGTGAGCACGGCATCGGTGGCCGCCTACGATGGCCAGATCGGCCAGGCGGCGTATGCGGCATCAAAAGGCGGCGTGGTCGGCATGACATTGCCGATCGCCCGGGATTTATCGCGCAACGGCATTCGCGTGATGACGATTGCGCCAGGTATCTTCGAAACGCCCATGCTGCTCGGCATGCCGAAGGAGGTGCAGGACGCGCTCGGCGCAATGGTGCCTTTCCCCTCGCGTCTCGGCAAACCGAACGAGTACGCCATGCTCGTCAAGCACATCTTCGACAACCCCATGCTCAACGGCGAAGTGATTCGCCTCGACGGCGCGATCCGGATGCAGCCGAAGTAAATTTTTCAACTTGGGGGTGGGCAGCGGCTAGCGAGCTTAGGCATAGATAAAAAACGGCGGCCATCGAAGAGATGAGCCGCCGTTTTTTACTTCAGCAAAGCTGGAAAAATTACTCGCCATTGTGCTGCGTACGCTGCCGCAACTCATGCAATTCCGTCTCCACGACGGTGGCATCTTCAGCCTCGGGCCGATCATCGAGATACCGGCGCAGATCTTCCATCGCCGGACGCAAGTAGTCCAAGCGCGCATATGCGAAGCCCCGATCGCGCACTTCTTCGATACTTCCCGGCATCAGGATCACGAGCCGTTGCTGCACGGCGAGCAGCCGTTGCCAGCGCTCCGTCTGAAGATAAATGCTCTTCAAATTGCGTAGCATTCGTCCGATGATTTCGCGGCGCGTAGCCGGCTGCAACAATACCCGCAACGCACTGCCAATCGATTCGCCCACTCGCTGCACATACGGTTCGAGCATCTCGACCATCGCCGATTCGGACAAGGAATGGCCGGTGGTGGGATCGAGCATCACGTCGCCGTCGGGCGTGGTCACGCGCAGCAGGAAGTGCGCGGGAAACGAAACGCCACGCACCGGAATACCGAGTTGCTCGCTCATTTCCAGATACACGACGGCCAGCGAAATCGGAATCCCGCGACGCCGCTTCAGCACCATGTTCAGGTGGCTATTATCGGGGTCGTAGTAATCGTTGAGATTGCTCGTGAAACCCAGCTCGCGGAAGAAAAAGCGATTCAGCACGCCGACCTTCTGCTTGATGTCGGCGTCTTCGGGCATACGGCGGCGCACGCGTAACACCAGTTCGTCGATCTCAGCCAGCACGCCCTGCAGATCGAGATCCGGATACGCGTCCTGGGCGAGCGACAACGCCGCCTCGGTGAGCGGCAGACTGTCGTCCTCCGCCACAAGCGAGGTGAAATAGTCGAGGATGCGCGTCGTCGTCATTACAGCGTTCGCCTTCTGAAATACGCGTATTTAAAACCCATCGCGGAGAGCATACCGAAATATAGCGCACCGAATACAACCAGGCTTGCACCGAGAAGCATGATTCGCTCCAGAGGTGCGGCACGCATGCCGATCCAGTCGAAATTGCCGGCCACCCAATGCATCACGCCCGCGAGCACGAGGCACGCGCCGACGAGTTGCGCGAAGAAGCGCGTCCATCCTGGCGACGGCTGGTAAATTCCGCGCTTGCGCAAGCCGATGAACAAAAGCGTGGCATTTACGCAGGCGCCCAAGCCGATCGATAGCGTCAATCCAGCGTGCGCGAAAATAGGCACGAAAATCAGATTGCTGATCTGAATAGCGATCAACACGATGATGCCAATAATCACCGGCGTCTTGATGTCCTGCTTCGCATAAAAACCGGGCGTGAGGATCTTGATCAAGATGAGTCCGACCAGCCCGACGCCATACGCCGATAACGCCCGTCCGACCATGACGACGGAATTTGCGTCGAATTTACCGTAGTGAAACAACGTGGCCGTCAGTGGAACGGCGAAGAAAAACAGCGCAACGCCGCTGGGTGCCGCCATCAGGAACGTGATGCGCAGGCCCCAGTCCAGCAGCGCGGAATATTCGACCGGATCGGCGTCCACGTGCGCCTTGGAAAGGCTCGGCAGCAGGATGGTGCCCAGCGCTGCGCCGAGCAGCGCGGTGGGAAACTCCATCAGCCGATCGGAGTAATTGATCCACGACACCGCGCCCGGCCCGAGTCGCGACGCAATGTTCGTATTGATGATCAGGCTCAATTGCGCGACCGACACGCCGAACGTCATGGGGACCATCTTGATCAGCACGCGCTTGACGCCCGGATGCCGCAACGCACGGAAAAAATTCAAGCCGATGCGCGGGATCATGTCGATCTTCTTGAGACCGGGCAACTGCACGAGAAACTGCAGCACGCCGCCCACGATCACCGCATAGGCGAGCGCGTAGACCGGCACTTTCAGGTGCGGCGCGAGGAAGATGGCGGCCGCGATGAACGACACGTTGAGCAGCACGGGTGCGAACGCGGGCAGCGAGAATTGCCGGTACGTGTTGAGCACTCCGGACGCCAGCGATGTCAGCGAGATGAAGATGATGTACGGGAACATGATCTGGGTCATGGTCACCGCAAGGCCGAACGCGCGGCCGTCGTGCTCGAGGCCCGAGGCGACGGCGAAGACGACCCACGATGCGCCCGCTACGCCTGCGAGCGATACGACCGCCAGCGCCCACGCGAGCACCGTCGACATGGCGTCGACGAGCGCTCTGGTGGCGTCGTGGCCTTCGGTGTTCTTGAACTCTGCAAGGATGGGCACGAACGCCTGCGAGAACGCTCCTTCAGCGGACAAGCGCCGCAGCAGGTTCGGGATGCGGAAGGCGACGTAGAACGCGTCGGTGAATTGACTGGCGCCGAAGGCTCGCGCGATCAGCGTTTCGCGGACCAGGCCGGTCACGCGGGAAAGCAGCGTGAAGCCGCTGACCGTCAGTAGGGCTCGGAATAGATTCATGGGGCGTTGATTATACGGGCCGCATTATGAACGCGACGCGTTGCAACATCGGCGGAATCGTTAGAATTTGCAACTTGGATGGCACAAGGGCGCGTGGCTGCAGCTGTTAAACTGCGCGGCTCGATGCATCCGGCTCTTTGCCGTTGCTCATTGCGGTTGCTCATTGCGGTTGATTCCCTGCCACACGCGGCAAAAACCAGCCGCGCTTGCCAGTCCCATGATTTCGTTGCTATAATCGCCGGTTTCGAAGCTCCTGAATCTGCCTTCGGCACTTTTAGGTACGTTGCTGACGAAGTACAAAGCACGGCGGCTTCGCGACTTCTTTCGACGTTTTTTGCGCTTTCGGGCAATCGATCCCGAGGGTTTGATCATAAACAGCGCATCGGATTGACCTCGTTTTATCTTGTGTGGAGTCGGGCCAGCATTGAGTTGGATCTGATCCAGAAGCAAAACGGGAAGCGCTGAAACACATAGCTGGAACAGGATAAGGAACCGTCATGGCAAATACCGCACAAGCCCGCAAGCGCGCCCGTCAAGGCGCCAAGGCAAACTCGCACAACTCGGCGCTGCGCTCGAAATTCCGCACCGCCATCAAGGCCGTTCGCAAGGCGATCGACGCCGGCGACCAAGCCAAGGCTGCAGAAATCTACAAGACGTCGGTCAAGACCATCGACATCATTGCGGACAAGCGCATCGTCCACAAGAACAAGGCTGCTCGTCATAAAAGCCGTCTGTCGGCCGCTATCAAGGGTCTGCAAGCACCCGCGGCTTAAAGATTCTGTTGCGTCGCCCGCTGCGCGCCTTTAGTTTGACGAGTGCGTGACAGGCAAAAAGGCACCCATAAGCAGCAATAAGACAGCAATAAAAAACCCGCTAAAAGCGGGTTTTTTGTCGTGTGCATCGGTAGGAGGCCTTCTCAAAGCCCCCTGCTACTCAGCTAGCCATGTTGCTGCTGGGTGGCGTGATGTGGCGGCAACTCGCACGCCTCGGTCACGAGCAGGTCATTGTCCTTGGCAAAATTCATCACGAAATCAAAAGCCATGGGCTCGATGTCACGCAATCGGGAATCAAGGATCACTGTCTTCACATTACCGAGCAACGTCGGGCGGACATAGACGGAATACTGCAACCGGGCGTTTGGACCGCGCTTGCCCGGGCCGAACCCGGACATCACGCCGCAAAGCCTTTCCGACCAGTCGCTCGGCCGAAAAGTCTTGCCGTTCGACGTAATGCCCTGGATGAAGTATTCGGTTGGAATTGTTTCGGCCATGTAGGAATACCTGTTTGACGACCGGCGAAGAACGCCGGCGAACGCGCATGCATGGTTGGCAAGGTGAACCGGAAAGTCATCGGCTGCAACCTCCGGCGCTGAACTTCGCCTCGTCCGGCAGCGTCGCGGCCGGTAAGATCCAGCCTCTTTTTCGACCTGCATCTACCCGCTTATCGACTACTCATCGACCGCTCATTGACCATTTATTCGCCTGAGCGCGACGCCGCCCGAGCCGACCTGTGCGCGCGATCAACTCATGCCGAACGCGTTCACGGCTGCAATCCATACGGACTGCCTGGACAGGTAGACAAGTGCCAGCGAGACGAACTCGCGTGAAAACGCGAACCGCCTGGACTCCCGCAGATTTATGCCGAAAAGCAACCTGGAATCTGCGTGTTTAGCTCGCGGATTGACTTGGCTTAACGTGCCAGCGGGTCTGATTCGTAAGCAGTCGAAAGGTATCAGGACTGCCGGAGAAACCTGCCGGATTATACAGCAGAGGCCCTTTTTCCGCACTGCACACAAAGCCTCTAAACCACGTCAGACGGCGTATGGCGGCGCGCGTTGGCTCGCGCGTTGGCTATTTGGCGGCCTCGTCAAACACCGGAAATTCCTTTATGCTGAAATTCGATACCACCACGACGGCGGCGCCGTCCGGCGCAATTGCCGGCTGAAGCCGCCGTACGCATTTTTCATGACCGAAAAAAAAATTCGCCATTATTTGCAGTTCAAGGATTTCTCTCTCGACGACTATGACTACGTGCTCGAACGCGCGCGTATTCTCAAGCGCAAGTTCAAGAGCTACGAGACCTACCATCCGCTGCACGACCGCACGCTGGCGATGATCTTCGAGAAGAATTCAACGCGTACGCGGCTCTCGTTCGAAGCGGGTATCTTCCAGCTTGGCGGTCACGCCGTGTTCCTCAGCACACGCGACACGCAACTCGGCCGCGGTGAACCCATCGAGGACGCGGCGCAAGTGGTGTCGCGCATGGTCGACATCATTATGATCCGCACGTTCGGCCAGCACATCATCCAGCGCTTCGCGGACAACTCGCGCGTACCGGTGATCAACGGTCTGACGAACGAATATCACCCATGCCAGGTCCTGGCCGACGTCTTCACCTATTACGAATTGCGCGGCCCCATCGCAGGGAAAACCGTGGCCTGGGTCGGCGACGCGAACAACATGCTGTACACGTGGATTGAAGCGGCGCAGATTCTCGGCTTCAAACTGCGCCTGTCCACGCCGCCGGGTTACTCGCTCGATCATGCGCTGGTGTCGCCTGATAGCGCGCCCTTCTACGAAGAATTCGCCGATCCGAACGACGCCTGCACTGGCGCCGACCTTGTCACCACCGACGTCTGGACCAGCATGGGTTTCGAAGCTGAGAACGAAGTGCGCAAGAAGGCCTTCGCCGATTGGTGTGTCGATTCGGAAATGATGGCGCGCGCGAATCCGGATGCGCTGTTCATGCATTGCCTGCCGGCGCATCGTGGTGAAGAAGTCAGCGCGGACGTGATCGACGGCCCCCAGAGCGTGGTCTGGGATGAGGCCGAAAACCGGCTGCACGTCCAGAAGGCGCTGATGGAATATCTGCTGCTCGGCAAACTCAATCACTGAGCGGCTGCAGCGTTTAGCTAACCGCGCGGGGTTTCCATCGAAACGCCGCGTCGCCCCGAAAATGCGGAACAGCCGCCATTTGATGTCAAAATAGCGGTTTTCCGCGCGCTGAAAGCCCGGCGCACACCGTTTTCCAGCCATACGAGTTCACCATGAGCGATATCAAAAAAGTCGTGCTCGCCTACTCAGGCGGCCTCGATACCTCCGTCATCCTGAAGTGGTTGCAGGACAACTACGACGCCGAAGTCGTGACGTTCACCGCTGACATCGGTCAGGGCGAAGAACTCGAACCGGCGCGCAAGAAAGCACTGCAGCTTGGCATCAAGCAGGACAACATCTTTATCGAAGATCTGCGTGAGGAATTTGTCCGCGACTTCGTGTTCCCCATGTTCCGCGCCAATACCGTTTATGAAGGCGAGTATTTGCTCGGCACGTCGATCGCGCGTCCGCTGATCGCGAAACGCCAGATCGAAATCGCGCGTGCGGTGGGTGCCCAATCCGTGTCGCACGGCGCGACCGGCAAGGGCAACGACCAGGTGCGTTTCGAGTTGGGTTATTACTCGCTCGAGCCGGGTATCAAGGTGATCGCACCGTGGCGTGAATGGGATCTGCTGTCGCGCGAGAAGCTGCTCGCTTACGCGGAAAAGGCAGGTATTCCGATCGAAATGAAGCATAAGCAAGGCGGCGCGCCCTACTCCATGGACGCGAACCTGCTGCACATTTCGTTCGAAGGCCGTCACCTGGAAGATCCGAAAGCCGAGGCTGAAGCCGATATGTGGCGCTGGACGGTCGCGCCCGAAGATGCGCCGGATCAGCCGGAATATCTGGATATCGAATACGAGAAGGGTGATCCGGTTGCGCTGAACGGCAAGCGTTTGTCGCCATCAGAGATGCTCACGCAATTGAACGCGATTGGCGGCAAGCACGGTATTGGCCGGCTGGATCTGGTCGAAAACCGCTATGTCGGCATGAAGTCGCGCGGTTGTTATGAAACGCCGGGTGGCACGATCATGCTCAAGGCGCATCGTGGGATTGAGTCGATCACGCTGGATCGCGAAGTGGCGCACTTGAAAGACGACCTGATGCCGCGCTACGCCGCGCTGATTTACAACGGCTACTGGTGGAGCCCGGAGCGCCGCGCGCTGCAAGTGTTGATCGACCATACGCAAGACAAGGTCAACGGCTGGACGCGCGTGAAGCTGTACAAGGGCAGCGTGACGGTGGTGGCGCGCGATTCGAAGGAAACACTGTTCGACAAGAACATTGCCACGTTCGATGACGACGGCGGCGCGTACGATCAAGCCGATGCCGGCGGATTCATCAAGCTGAACGCGTTGCGCATGCGGATTGCGGAAAATGCGCGTCGCAAGCGTGGTGGTTGAGTTGGCTACGCTTGGTTGATGTGGAAATGGTAGAAATGAAAAACCCGCCTTCGGCGGGTTTTTTGTTGCTGCGTGTGACGCCGCGATAACCATGTTAACGGCGTTAAGCCGCGTTAGCTCACACACACACCGGCTCCGCTTCAAGCTCGACCGCGAAACGCGCGTGTACGTCGCGTTTAATGGCGTCGGCAAGCTCCAGGATTTGCGCGCCCGACGCGCCGCCTCGATTCACCAGAACCAGCGCCTGCCGGTCGTGCACAGCGGCCGCACCGATTGCGCGGCCTTTCCAGCCACATTGGTCGATCAGCCAGCCTGCCGCCAGCTTGAACTGGCCATCGTGTTGCTTGTAAGACACGAGATCGGGTTCAAGCGCCTTCAGCGCGTCGAAGGCCGCGGCGCTCACTACCGGGTTCTTGAAGAAACTCCCGGCGTTCCCGAGCACACGCCAGTCAGGTAACTTTGCCTGACGCACCGCGACGACAGCATCGAAGATAGCCTGGGGATTGTTCGCGCCGCTTGTCTCAAGCGCACGCGCGATATCCGCATAATCTGCGCGTGGCGTCCACGCTTTCGGCAGACGAAAGGTCACCGATACGATTACAAAGCGCCCGCGGCCTTCTCGCTTGAAAAAACTGTCGCGGTAGCCAAACGCGCACGCATCGCGATCGAATTCCCGTGTTTCTCCCGTCGATATTTCAATCGCCTGCAGACTCTCGAAACGCTCGCCCATTTCGAGCCCGTAGGCGCCTATATTCTGGATCGGCGCCGCGCCCACCGTGCCGGGGATCAGCGCGAGATTTTCGAGGCCGGGCAAGCCTTGCGACAAGGTCCACGCAACGAATTCATGCCAGTTTTCACCCGCGCCGGCTTCCACCAAGACAGCGTCATGATATTCGCCAATCACGCGGCGGCCGCGCAATTCCACCAGCAACGCGACCCCATCGAAGTTGCGCGTCAGCACGATGTTGCTGCCACCGCCAAGCACCAGTTGCGGCAGGCCGCTGAGCCGGGCATCGCGAGCAAGCGCCGGAATTTGCGCTTCTTCCGTTAGCCGAACGGCATGCTTGGCGCGGACGTCGAAACCGAACGTGTTATGCGCGAGCAGCGGGTAATCGGAGAGCATTTTGAACTCGGACATTGAGCAGCGTTGGGTCGGATCGGGCGGCGCCCTTGGGCAAACCGGGACGTCATCGGTAGAATGACGTTGGTCCGTGATTATAGCGAGTGCGTGCGAGCCTTACGCCACGCCTCGCCTCAACGAAGGGGAATGCAGATGCCATCGTTTGACGTCGTCAGCGAAGCAAACATGATCGAGGTGAAAAACGCCATCGAACAATCGAACAAGGAAATTGCCACGCGCTTCGACTTCAAGGGTTCGGACGCGCGCGTCGAGCAAAAGGATCGTGATCTGACGCTTTTTGCCGACGACGATTTCAAGCTCGGCCAGGTCAAGGACGTGGTGTTGTCGAAACTCGCAAAACGCAATGTGGACGTGCGTTTTCTCGATTACGGCAAGATCGAGAAAATCGGCGGCGACAAGCTGAAGCAGGTCGTCGAGGTCAAGAAGGGTGTCAGCGGTGATCTGGCGAAGAAAATCGTCAAGATGATCAAGGACAGCAAGATCAAGGTCCAGGCCAGCATTCAGGGCGACGCGGTGCGCATCAACGGTACGAAGCGCGACGACCTGCAAAGCGCTATTGCGTTGCTGAAGAAGGACGTGACGGATACGCCGCTGGATTTCAATAATTTCCGCGATTGAGCGTGAGCGGATTGCGTTGATTCAGCGTTGTCGTGAGCAAGAAAGAAAGCAAGAAAGCCGCCCTCGGGGCGGCTTTCTTGCTTTCGTGGCGCAGTTTTGCAGCCTCCTATTCAACCGCCTCCGCCGCCCGCTTCTTCTCTCCGATCCGGCTTTCCTTCCCATCCAGCAGCTTCTTGATATTCGCGCGATGCCGCCAGATCAACAGCGCGCTCATCGCGGCAACGGCCAGCGAGATACGGCTGGGGCCGAAAAGAAAGACATCGAAGAAAGGCGCGAACACCGCCGACACCAACGCGGCCAGCGATGAATATCGGAAGAAAACAGCGATGATCACCCACGTCAGCAAAGTGGCCAGCCCCAACACCGGGTTGATGGCGAGCAGCACGCCCGCCGCCGTCGCCACGCCTTTGCCGCCCTGGAATTTAAAGAATATCGGGAACAAATGCCCGAGAAATACGGCAATTGCTGCAAGCGCGACAGCCGTGGAATCAAGCCCGAACCGCGCGCCGAAATGCACGACAACCCACACGGGCAGCCAGCCTTTGAACGCATCGCCAATCAGCGTCAGGATGGCCGCGAGCTTGTTGCCCGTGCGCAGCACATTCGTCGCGCCGGGGTTGCCCGAACCGTAAGAACGCGGGTCGGCAAGACCCATGGCCGAACTGACAACCACCGCGAACGAGATCGAGCCGATCAGGTAAGCCAGCACAGCGACAATCACATTGTTCATTGATTTCTTCTTATCTTCGGGGAACGCCAAGCGTGAATGGGACGAATGGGACGTGAGCAAAACTTCACGACGCGCATTTTAATCGACGCTCGCGCAATTCACGGGTGTCGCCTTCAGCAGGTCGGTCAGGACCGGGGGCGCGATGCTCACCAGATATCCGCGTCGTCCGCCGTTCAGATAGATCGTACCCAGGTCCAGGATGCTCGATTCCACGTACACCGGCATCGCCTTCTTCGTGCCAAATGGCGACGTGCCGCCAATCAGGAAACCAGAATGGCGATTGGCCACTTCCGGCTTGCACGGCTCAACGCGCTTCGCGCCAATCTGCCGCGCGAGATTCTTGGTCGAGACCGTTTTGTCGCCGTGCATGAGCACGATCAGCGGCTTCGCATGCTCGTCCTCCATCACGAGCGTCTTGACCACGCAATGTTCATCCACACCCAACTGCCGCGCCGATTCTTCCGTGCCACCATGCTCGACATACTCATAAGGATGCTCACCGAACGCGACCTTGTGCCGACGCAAAAACTGCGTTGCGGGGGTTTCGGAAATGTGTTTTACCTTGGACATGACGGCATTGTAGCGGCGCGAAGGCATGGCCACCATCGGCCAAAAGGCCAATTGTGCAAGCCGATTTCATGTGGCACGATCGTTCGGAATTGCTCATCCGGCGTAAGCTACCAGGGAGATTCAACGTGATTCGCGATTCAGAAACCCAGACGCTCCTTGAAGACGCCATCCACCGTTTCGTACGCGAAACGCTCGTGCCGCGCGAAGCGGAAGTCGACGAAACCGACCAGATTCCCGCCGATGTGCTCGCCGCCATGCGCGAGATCGGCTTGTTCGGGCTGACCATTCCGGAGGCCTACGGCGGACTCGGCCTGACGATGGAAGAGGAAGTGCGCGTGGCGTTCGAACTCGGCCAGACATCGCCGGCATTCAGGTCTGTGATCGGGACGAATAACGGCATCGGATCGATCGGCATTCTGCTCGACGGCAGCGAGCAGCAGAAGCAGCGCTATTTGCCAAAGCTCGCTGCGGGCGATCTGATCGGCTCGTTCTGCCTGACCGAGCCGGACGCGGGTTCAGACGCGGCGTCGCTGAAAACCACAGCGCGCAAAGACGGCGGCCACTACGTGCTGAACGGCACGAAACGTTTCATCACGAACGCGCCGGAAGCCGGCATCTTTACCGTGATGGCGCGCACAAGCGACGCTAAAGGCGCAAGCGGCATTTCCGCGTTCATTGTCGAGCGGGAATCGCCGGGATTATCGCTTGGCAAACCCGACAAGAAAATGGGCCAGCGCGGCGCGCACACCTGCGACGTGATCTTCGAGGATTGCCGCATTCCGGCCGCGCAACTGATTGGCGGCGTGGAAGGCGTCGGGTTCAAGACGGCCATGAAAGTACTCGATAAAGGGCGTTTGCACATTGCAGCGATCGCGATAGGCGCGGCCAAGCGAATGCTGCGCGACGCCCTCGCCTACGCCATGCAACGCAAGCAGTTCGGCCAGCCGATAGCGGAATTCCAGCTCGTGCAAGCCATGCTGGCCGATAGCAAGACGGAGATCTACGCGGCCGAATGCATGGTGCTCGATGCCGCGCGCCGCCGCGACGAGGGCCGCGACGTGTCCATAGAAGCGTCGTGCGCCAAATATTTCGCTACCGAGATGTGTGGCCGCGTGGCCGATCGCGCAGTGCAAGTGCATGGCGGAGCGGGGTATATCTCGGAATACGGCATCGAGCGTTTTTATCGCGACGTGCGGCTGTTCAGGCTTTACGAAGGCACGTCGCAGATTCAACAAGTGATCATCGCGCGCGGACTCATGCGCGGCACGGAGATTTGATATGGACGTAGATGTTGCCGCCTTGCTCGCTGTGTTGCCGACGCGTATTTCCGATATCCCCGCGCGCCTTGCCGCCCGCGATCCGCAGCACGTCGTGTTGATCGAAGACGAGCGGCGGCTGAACGCGGCGGAGCTCGTTGAGGCCATCGACAACACCGTCCGCCAGCTCGCGCAAGCCGGCGTGCAAGGCGGCGATCGCGTGATGATCGTGAGCGAGAATTGCGTGGCGCAAGTCGTGCTGATGTTCGCCGTGGCAAAGCTCGACGCGTGGTGTTTGCTCACGAACGCCCGGCTTTCGGCAAGTGAAGTCGACGCAATCCGCGACCACGCGAAGCCGCGCGTGGTCGCGTTCACCGTCGATGCCTCGAAGGATGCCGCGAATCATGCGGACCGCTTCAACGCTGCTGGAGCGCCGGCCGCGGCGAACGTGGGCGCGTGGCGTTTTATCGTCGATGAAAACGTATCGTCCGAGCCTGTTCAAGCCGATCCCGCCCGTCAATGTGCCGCGCTGATCTACACCACGGGCACGACCGGCGCGCCGAAAGGCGTGATGCTTTCACATAGGAACGTGTTGTTTATTGCGGCCATGTCGAGCACGTTGCGGCGCGTGACGCCTCAGG
This sequence comes from Caballeronia sp. LjRoot29, assembly GCF_964252755.1. Taxonomy (NCBI): domain Bacteria; kingdom Pseudomonadati; phylum Pseudomonadota; class Betaproteobacteria; order Burkholderiales; family Burkholderiaceae; genus Caballeronia; species Caballeronia sp. LjRoot29. The sequence continues at coordinate 50,614 of NZ_CAXUPU020000009.1, forward strand.
ACGTGGTGTACGCCGTGCTGCCGATTACGCATATCTACGGGCTCGCGTCGGTGTGTCTCGGCAGTCTTTACGCGGGCGCCACCCTTCGGCTCGCGCCGCGTTTCGCCCCGGACGCCGTACGACGGGCATTGGCCGAAGAGAACGTTTCGATCTTCCAGGGCGTGCCGGCCATGCACGCGAAGCTCGTCGAACACGTGCAGACCAGCGGCACGCCGTGGGGCGCGCCCGCGCTGCGCTTCGCGTATTCCGGCGGATCTGCGCTCGATGCCGCGCTGAAGGCGCGCGTAGAAGGCTTGTACAAAGTGCCGCTGCACAACGGCTATGGCATGACGGAAAGCAGTCCGACCATATCGCAGACCATGCTCGATGCGCCGCGCGACGACTGTTCGGCAGGCGATCCCATTCCCGGTATCGAATTGCGATTCGTCGCGCTGGATGGCGAGGATGTGGCGGTAGGTGAAGTCGGTGAACTATGGGTACGCGGGCCAAACGTGATGCTCGGGTACTACCGAAATGAAGCGCAGACGCGGGCAACGGTCACGCAAGATGGCTGGCTGCGGACGGGCGATCTCGCGCGTCTGGCCCCGGATGGCGCGCTGTATATCGTCGGGCGCAGCAAGGAGTTGATCATCCGTTCGGGCTTTAACGTCTATCCGGCTGAAGTCGAGAACGTGCTGAATTTACATCCCGATGTGCTGCAATCCGCCGTGATCGGGCGGGCGGTCGAGGGCAACGAGGAAGTGATTGCGTTCGTCGAACTGCGGCCGTCGGTGCATGCGCTACCCGACGATATCGTCCAGTGGTGTGCGGAACGTCTTGCGCCTTACAAGCGTCCCGCCGAGATCCGCGTGCTGGCCGCGCTGCCGGCGGCATCGACGGGAAAGGTGCTGAAACATAAGCTCAGGGATCAGCTTTAAGCTGATGACCTTTCCGACCGTTTAACCGCGCGGATGGTGATCGTGATGCAGCGTTTTCAGCCGCTCGCGTGCGACGTGGGTGTAGATCTGCGTGGTGGAAATATCGGTGTGACCGAGGAGCATTTGCACCACGCGTAAATCGGCCCCGTGATTCAGCAAATGCGTGGCAAACGCGTGCCGCAAGGTGTGAGGTGAGAGCGGCGCGCGCACATTGGCTGTGAACGCGTGGCGCTTGATGATGTTCCAGAACTGCTGACGCGTCATGCCTTCGCCGCGCGTGGTGACGAACAGCGCATCGGCGGCGCGTGCACCAAGCAACGCCGGCCGCGACTCGCGCAAATATCGCTCGATCCAGTCATGCGCAACCGCCCCGAACGGGATCAGGCGCTCCTTCGAGCCCTTGCCCATCACGCGCACCACGCCTTCATTCAGGCCCACTTCCACTGTCTTCAGCGTCACGAGTTCGGTCACACGCAAGCCGCTCGCGTACATCAGCTCGAGCATGGTCCGGTCGCGCAGGCCGAGCGCGGTTTCCACATCGGGCGCGTTCAGCAACGCTTCGACCTGGGCTTCGTTCAAGGTCTTGGGAAAGCGCGGGGCCTGTTTGGCCGAACGCAGCTTGAGCGTAGGATCGCCGAGCGCGCGATGCTCTCGCAACGCCCACGCGTAGTAGCGTCGAAACACTGACAACCGCCGGTTCGCGGACGTCGCTTTATCCGCGCGGCGAGCGGCGAGATAGCCGTTCATGTCGGCTTCGGTGGCAGTGTCCACACTGCCGCCGCGCGTCTTCGATAACCACTCGGAGAACAAGCGCAAATCGCGCCGGTACGCTTCGAGCGAGTTCTTGGCGAGACCATGTTCCAGCCAGAGCGCGTCGCAAAAAAGATCGATCGATGCACTGCTCGACACGAGTTCCGGCGCGCGTTCTGCCTCGGTCACTTCCATTGATTTTTCCTGTGGGCGTGAAGTCAATCGTGAGGTCATGTGTGAATTCATGCTTCCTGGCGCAGCGCCCATTCGACGTGTTCCCGGACCAGACCTGATTCATCCGCGGCGCGAGCATTCAAGGCATCGCGTATTGCCAAGCGCTCATCGGCGCCCAACGCTGGCGAGCGCAACGCGTTGCCCATCGCCACCGCAATATTACGCAACCATTGCTCGTGTCCGATACGGCGAATCGCGCTGCCCTGCATGCGTTCATCGAAATCACGGGCGCTCCAGCCAAACAGCATCACGAGCGACGCGCGATCGAGCCCGTGGCGTACATCGAAATCCGCGACCGGCGCCGCCTGCGCGAATTTGTTCCACGGACATACGAGCTGGCAATCGTCGCAACCATAAACCCGATTGCCGATCAGCGGCCGCATGTCTTCGGGAATGCTGCCTTTCAACTCGATGGTCAGATACGAAATGCAACGGCGCGCGTCCACGCGATACGGCGCGACGATCGCCCCGGTCGGGCATACATCGATGCACCGTGTACAGCTTCCGCAATGCGCGCCATCGTGTTCCGGCGCTTGATCGGGATGGGTCAAAGCATCGGGCGGCAGAGGAATATCCACCAGAATCTCGCCGATAAAAAACAGCGACCCGGCATCGCTGTCCAGTAACAACGTGTGTTTTCCACGCCAGCCGTTGCCCGCCTTTTGCGCCAGCTCGACCTCGAGAACGGGCGCGGAATCCGTGAATACGCGATACCCGTAGGCACCAATCTCGGCTTCTATGCGCTCGGCCAACTGCTGCAAGCGGTTACGCATGACCTTGTGATAATCACGGCCGCGAGCGTAGACCGACACAACCGCCGCCGCTGGATCGTCGATTCGAGCCCATTCCGCCGCGCGCCAGTCCAATGCCTGACCGTCGGCTGTCGCGGCACTTTCGCGCGCCTTGCCGTCGAGCGTCGATGCCGGCAGATAGGCCATTCGAACTGTAATAACACGTCGCGTGCCGGCCACAAGCTCGGCCGGCCTTGCGCGTTTCATCCCATGTTTGGCCATATAATCCATCTCGCCGTGATAGCCTGCTTCGAGCCATGCAGTCAGGCCTTCTTCGGCTTCCGTCAAGTCGGCGTCGCTGACGCCGACTGCAGCGAACCCCAGCTCGCGCCCCCACGCCTTGATGCGTAGCGCGAGTTTAGCCAGCGCGGCTTCGTCGTCAAATCTGAAGTGGCGCGTGTCCGCGACGGCGTCGTCTGACGCGCTCTCGCGTTCCACAGGGTGTTCCGGCAAACGGTTCATCACGACATTTTACGAGAATGCCCGACAGCCTCACTCGATCGTTTGCAAACCCTCCCGCCGCGCTGCTCGAACGCCGCTTCGACCTGCCCGACGAAGACGCGACGCTCGCCTTCGGTGGCCGCTTCGCGCAGGCGATCCTGCAGGCCCGCGGACTGACCGATTCACAAAATTCGACCACTCCGAACGAACGTTTTCCCGGTTTGCAGGTCCAGTTGATCGGCGACCTGGGCGCGGGCAAAACCACGCTGGTGCGCGCAACGTTGCGCGCACTCGGGCATGCGGGCCGCGTGCGCAGTCCCACTTACACGCTTGTCGAACCCTACTCGCTTGCTACGGAAACGGGTCCGCTCGAGCTTTATCACTTCGATCTTTATCGCTTTGCCGATCCAGCCGAATGGGCCGATGCCGGCTTTCGCGAATACTTCGATGCAGGCGCAATCTGCCTGGTCGAATGGCCGCAACGCGCGGGCGGTCTGCTAGGTGTGCCGGATCTCGAATTCACGCTGGAACAGGAAGGCGAAGGCCGCGTGCTGACAGCGCGCGCGTTTAGCAAAACAGGAAAGTCATGTCTCGAAAGCTGTTGATCAAGCCGTTTCATTCGATCGAATCGACCGCCACGGCCTCGCACAACTGGCGGCGGCGCCAAGTGCTGCGCGCGGGTGCTTCGACTATCGCGCTCGCGCTGCTCGGACCGAAGCTCGCTTATGCAAGTTCGGTGCTGGGCGTGCGCGTGTGGCCTGCCCGCGATTACACGCGGGTCACGATCGAGTCCGATCAGCCGCTGCAAAACACTCAGCAACTGCTGCAGGGTCCGGACCGGCTGGTGGTCGACCTGAATGGGCTCGACCTCGATCAGGAACTGAAGGATCTCGTCTCGAAGATCACGCCGAACGATCCGCAGATTCAGTCGGTACGCATCGGCCAATATCAGCCTCATGTGGTTCGGATGGTGTTCGACCTGAAGGGGTCCGTGAAACCGCAAGTATTCACGTTGACGCCGATTGGCAGCTACAAATATCGGCTGGTCTTCGATTTGTATCCGGCCGTGGCTCCCGACCCGTTGATGGATTTGCTCGCCCAGTCCGAGCATAAGCAACAAACCTTCGATCAAACCAATCCCAATCCAACACCGCCGCCCGCCACGCTGAGCGGCCCCGCCACGCCGCCGAAAACGAACGCGCCGGACAACACGGACGAATTTTTTCAGAAATACGCGCAAGCCGATCAGCCGCGCGTGCCATTGCCTTCATCTCCGTCTTCTCCATCGATACCCGTTCCGCCGATTGCAGCGGCTCCGAAGCCCCGGCCCACGGTCAAAGCTGCACCGCCTACAGCCTTGGCGAACCAGGACAACTCGTCCGACAGCAACACCAGCGACGACTACGGCTTCTCCAATCCGAAGGGCGGCAAGTCCGGGACAACGCGCCTGCTCACTGTTGCCATTGACCCGGGACACGGCGGCGAAGATCCGGGTGCGATCGGCAGCGCCGGAACGTACGAGAAGCACATTGCCCTTGATGTCGCGAAGAAGCTGCGGGCGAAGATCGATGCGCAGCCGAACATGCGCGCCATGATGACGCGCGACGCCGACTTCTTCGTGCCGCTCAACGTGCGTGTGCAGAAGGCGCGACGCGTGGGCGCGGACCTTTTCGTCTCCATTCACGCCGATGCATTCACCACGCCCTCGGCGCGCGGTTCATCGGTGTTCGCGCTTTCCGATCACGGCGCTTCGAGTGCGGCCGCGCGCTGGATGGCGAACAAGGAAAACTCCTCGGACTCCATTGGCGGCATCAATGTGACGACGCAAGACGCGAGCGTCAACCGGGCGTTGTTCGACATGTCGACGACCGCTCAGATTCGCGACTCCATGCGCTACGGCAATTTCGTGCTCAACGAGATTGGCGATATCAACAAGCTGCACAAGGGCTCGGTGGAACAAGCTGGTTTTGCGGTGTTGAAAGCGCCGGATATTCCGTCGATCCTGGTGGAAACCGCGTTTATCAGTAACCCCGAAGAGGAGCAGCGCCTGAACGACGATGCTTATCGTGACAAGATGGCTAACGCAATCATGAAGGGCATCAAACGTTATTTCGCGGCCAATCCGCCGCTCGCAAAGAGCCGGATGACGTAAAGAGCCAGGTTCGCTCGCGGGCCTACAAACAGGTAAAGGCCGAGCGAACCAATCGCCCGGTCTTTACCCACCGGCTTTCGGCCTAACGCGCCGCCGATACAAGCCGCTGCCTCAACCACCCGCCGAACACATTCACGACCAGTCCGACCATCACCAGCACCGCCCCCACGAATTGCATCGGGCTGAGTCCTTCATCGAGCAGCAATGCCGCTGATGCCAGCCCGATAATGGGCACGAGCAACGAAAACGGCGCGACCTGACTTGCCGGATAACGCGCCAGCAGCTTTCCCCACAAGGTGTAGCCAAGCATCGTCGCGATGAATGCGAGATAGACGATCGCCATGACCGACGTGAGCGAAATGCCCGACAAGCTGGCCGAAATGCGCGCGGGCCCCTCAACCATCAGCGAAAGCACGAGGAACGGCAGCGGCGGCACCAGGCTTGCCCACACCACGAGCGACAACAGGTCGACCTTGCCCATGCGCTTCGTGATGACATTGCCCATGCCCCACATGGACGCCGCCGCGAGCGTGAGCAGGAAGCCGGCAACGGTCATGGCGTGGCCCGCCTGAGCGCCGATCACAGCCAGCCCGCACGCAGCGATCAGCAAGCCCACGACGTTCGGCGCGCGAAAGCGCTCACCGAGGATCATGGCCGCGAAGATCAGCGTGAAAAACGCCTGCGCCTGCAACACCAGCGACGCAAGCCCGGCCGGCATGCCAACGGACATTGCGTAGAAAAGCAGCACGAATTGCCCGAACGAGATCGTCGCGCCATAAGCAAACAGCCAGCGAAACGGGATGGCTGGGCGCTTGACGAAGAACACGGCCGGGAATGCGACCAAGGCGAAGCGCAAGGCGCCAAGCAGCATGGGTGGAACGCCGTGCAAGCCCACCTTGATCACGACGAAGTTCACGCCCCAGGCGAGAATGACAATCAGCGCGGACAACAAATCCTTGGGCGACATCGCCGTCTCCGTGAGTTTTTTCGAAGCTGTGTTCAGGATCAGACCGGAGTCCCGAAGCCCCGAGTCAAGATCGAACGCAATTCGACACTGTAGCGGACGATTTTGCAAATGCGCTGCACAAACTCACGTCATAGACCATTCGGATAAGGCCATCTCTCGTGACGGACCAACGAAAAAAGCGCTTGCGCCGGTCAGGGCACAAGCGCTTTCTATCTGAAACGTTACCTCTTGAAACGAAATGCCCCGGGCGTCCCAAACTACTTGCTTTGACCGTTTTCCGTCGCGGCACTGGCGCCCGTTTCCACTGCGGGTGTTTTGCTCGGGTTGGCCGATTGCCCGACCGACGACTGCGGGTTCGCATGCTTGCGCATCTTGTGCTTTTTCATCGGCGCGGAAGCGGCGTCGGATGAATCAGCGCCTTGCATTGCCGGCGCGGTCGACGAATCGCCGTTCGACGTTTGGGCGTAGGCGGCGGTGGTGGCGAACAGTCCGGCGGCTATGGCGATCAAAAGCGTGTTCTTCGTCATGGTGAAACTCCTGTTTAGGCTAGGTGAAAAGGTCCATCGCAAAGGTGTATCGAAATGGTCCGTCGAAAGTTGCACGCTTGAACGCCCTGCCGAATGGCCTATCGCGCGGATACCGCTTGCGTACTTCCACACGGTGCCCAGTAGAATTGCAGTTCCGAGCACGCAACCCGGACGTCCTTATGTCTTCCACAATCCAAGCGTTCCTCAAGCCGCATCAGCACGACGTCGGTAACCTCATGGTGCGTCGGGTACTGCCTGCACCGGCTGCCCGTACTATCGGACCATTCATATTCTTCGACCATATCGGCCCTGCAACGCTCGTGCCCGGCGTCGGGCTGGACGTGCGCCCCCACCCGCACATAGGCCTCGCGACGGTCACGTATCTCTTCGAGGGGGCGATCATGCATCGCGACAGCGTCGGCTCGGTCCAGAAGATCTCGCCCGGCGACGTGAACTGGATGACGGCCGGCGGTGGCATCGTGCATTCCGAGCGCACGCCCGACGAGGAACGCGCCGCCGGGCAGACCATGCATGGCATCCAGACGTGGGTTGCGTTGCCCGTCGCGGAAGAGGAGTGCGCGCCGTCATTCGAGCACCATCCGGCCGCGACGCTCCCTCAGATCGAAAGTAATGGCGTGATCTTGCGGGTGATTGCCGGCAGCGCCTTCGGCGAAACGGCGCCGACCACCACGTTCTCTCCCACCCTCTATGTCGCGGCGCGATTTTCGGCGAACAGCGCCGTGACACTCGACACGGAGCATGAGGAGCGCGGGGTGTATCTGCTGGAAGGCGATCTCTCCATTGACGCAGACGTGCTCCCCGCCGGACAGATGGCCGTTTTGAAGCCGGGGATGTCCGCCGATCTGCGCAGTACGGAAGGCGCCATCGCAATGCTACTGGGCGGCGCGCCGCTGGACGGCCCGCGCTTCATCGAGTGGAATTTCGTCTCGAGTTCGAGGGAGAAAATCGAGGCAGCAAAACTGGCGTGGAGCGAACAGCGGATGGGCCAGGTCCCCGGTGAAACCGAATTCATCCCGTTGCCGCCGCCGCGCCGCCAAGCCAATCCGCCTGAATAGACGTGAAGCTTGGGACTGGTGAGGCCTAGAATCCGCACCCCAAGCCTTCAACTGAATCAGGCACGCACCCGGTTGAACTTGGCCGGCTTGCCCCAAGATAATCGTTCATCTCGAATTGTTCATCGTTTAAGCGTTTTTTGGAGGAACACCATGGATACAACACTCGCCACGTTCGAACAGGACGTAATCGCCGCGTCCACGCTTGCACCGGTGCTCGTCGATTTCTGGGCGCCGTGGTGCGGTCCATGCAAGACGCTCGGCCCAATGCTCGAACGGCTGGAAGCAGAAGGCGCGGGCAAGTGGAAGCTGGTGAAGGTCAACGTGGACGAAAATCCGGAACTGGCGCAGCACTTCCAGGTGCGCAGCATTCCGCACGTGGTCGCGTTCGCGGACGGCCATGCCGTTGACCAGTTCATCGGCGTGCTGCCGGAAGGCCAGTTGCGCGAGTTCATCGACAAGCTGGTTCCGGACGGTGCGGAAGCCGAGCGGCGTGCCGCCCATGCGGCGTACGAGGCCGGCGACGCCGATCTCGCTATCGACCATATCAAGGCAACGCTGGCGCTGGACCCCGGGTATGACGACGCGCGGCTGGACTTGATCGAGTGGCTGCTTGCCGCGAGCCGCACAGACGAAGCACGCGATGAAGAGAAGCTGCTGTCGCCGAAAACCACGCAAGGAATCGACGCTCGTTACAACGCGCTAAAGACCGAACTGGACGCCGCCGATGCTGCGGAGAGTCTGCCGCCCGCCGACGCCCTGATCGACGCTGTAAACGCCAATCCGGACGATCTGGAGGCCCGTTTCGCGCTGGCCAACCGGCTGATTGCCGGCCGCGACTACAACGGCGCGCTGGAGCAATTGTTCGCGATCGTGACACGCGACCGCAAGTTCATGGACGACGTGGGCCGCAAAACCATGCTGTCGGTATTCGGCCTGGCGGCGCATCAGCCGGAAGTGGTTTCGCAATGGCGGCGTAAATTGAGCGCGGCGATTAATTAACGGAAACCGATGCGAATTAACGCATTAAGCGTCTGAAGCCAGAAACCTTTCAAATAGTTTAATTTGATATAGACGAGCAGGGCACCGTAAAAAATGGCGGCTTGAAAGCGGCCATTTTTTTAACTGAAGCGACATTCAAGCCCGGCCCGCGATCTTTCTTAATACATAGGCCGCGGCGGCGAATCCGAAACTCGCCGTCACGCAGACACTCGATCCAAACCCCGCGCAATTCAATCCAACCGGTCCCGCGACGGCAGGTAGCGCATCGTCCGATCCGGCCGCTTCGCCGGCATCGGGAACGGGTACTTCCGGGTAGATCAGCGGCTCGTCGGAATAGACCGCGTTCACCTTGAACTTCGCTTTTGGACCACGCGGAAAGCCGTGCGATTTGCGCAGTTGGCCGCGCACTTTCGAGAGCAGCGGGTCCTGAATCGTGAGCGCCAGATCGTCGATACGAATCCGCGTCGGATCGAGCTGCCCACCCGCTCCGCCAACAGTGATCAATGGTTGCCCATGCTCGACGCACCACGCAATTAGCGCGGTTTTCGTACGCACGCTGTCGATTGCATCGATGACGAAATCGAAACCGCCGCCGAGCACCGAATCAAAATTCGCGGGCTCGATAAAATCCTCAACCTGCTCCACGCGGCACGCCGGATCGATCAGGTGGATACGCTCGGCCATCGCGCTGACCTTGGCCTTGCCGTAGTTGCCATCCAGCGCGTGGACCTGGCGGTTCGTATTGCTTTCAGCCACGTTGTCGAGATCGATCAGAGTCAAACGCCCGATCGCATTGCGCGCGAGCGCTTCGACCGTCCAGGAGCCCACGCCGCCAATCCCGATCACCGCAACATGCGCGCGTTCGAACGCCGCGAGCCCGGCCGGGCCATACAAGCGCGCCACGCCGCCAAAGCGCCGGGCGCGGTCGGCGGCTTCAAACTCCGGCGCGGTGGAGGTAAGATTTAAAGTGTCGGCGGAGGCAGGAAAAGCGGTCATGATCAGGTAGCCGGCAGGGTAGCAGAACAAGCAAAAACAAGGCAAGGAAGCATCGGGAAATCGGCAAACGGCGCCGGTTCGCGCTGACGCGCTATCACAACGATAGAACCGGATATCAGCAAGAATCCGCCGAATTGCGTATTCTGCCTTATCGAAGATTGGGCGTAAGAAACCACCGGCCAATTTTTGAAAGCAAAATGAAAATAATTGCCGAGTTGAGTCAAATTCTGTCGCCCGGGAAACATGATCTAAATCATTCAAGATCAAAGGGACGTTGGCAGTAAAGCGCAGAATTTGACGAGCTTGGCTATACTAATGCGATTGAAGCGTTTGCATAAAAAATGACGACCCTCGCTGATCTTCGAAAGAATTATTCCGTCGGATCGCTGGAAACATCCGACGTGGATCCCAACCCGATTCGACAATTCGAAGCGTGGTTCGCGCAGGCGCTCGACGCACAATTACCCGAACCCAATACCATGACGCTCGCGACTGTCGACGAGCATGGCCGCCCATCGGCACGCATCGTACTGATCAAGGGCGTAGACGACCGGGGTTTCGTTTTCTTCACGAATTACCTCAGCCGCAAGGGTCATGAACTCGCGAGCAACCCCGCCGCGAGCCTGCTGTTTTACTGGATTGAACTCGAACGTCAAGTGCGTATCGAGGGCTCCGTCGTCAAGACAAGTCCGGAAGATAGCGATGCGTATTTCGCGTCGCGCCCGCTTGGATCGCGAATAGGCGCGTGGGCGTCGGAGCAAAGTGAAGTGATCGAAAGCCGCGCGGTGCTTGAAACCCGCGAGCGCGAATTGATTGCGAAATACGGTGACAACCCGCCGCGTCCGCCACATTGGGGCGGCTACCGGCTCGTCCCCGACACCATCGAATTCTGGCAGGGCCGTCCGTCACGGTTGCATGACCGTGTCGTCTATAAACGTGCTGCACACACGCTTGGGGCGAACGGCCAGCAATGGCAAATCGTCCGCCTATCGCCTTAGCCTTAGCAAGACTTCGACTTTCACCGGGTTCCTCGTGGACCCGTATTGACTGAACCCGCATTCATCCGCGTCTCGTTGCGGCGTGTGCGGGCGGTGAGGGTGAGAGAGAAAGGCAAGACAGAAAGGCATCGCGAGCAATGTGGAAAACGTGCAGTGCAATCGACCCGGTTTAGCTTCATTTTCATCTGAGCGCGGAGAACGAGCATGTTTTGGGAGAAAAAGCTGACGCAGTGGGTACAGGAAATTCGGGACCGGGCGAACCTGCCCGCCCGCTTGGTTCTGTGGGATGGACAGCAACATGACTTCGGAAGTTTCGCGGCGCCGCAAGTCACACTACATGTGAAGAGCGCGACCGCCCTGCCCTATCTGCTCGAACCGAGTCTCGACAATCTCGGTGAAGCCTATGTGAAGGGCAAGATCGACATCGAAGGCAAGCTGTCGGACATCATCAACATTGGCTACGGCTTGGCCAAGAACACGGTCACGAGCGCGAGCAAGCTGGCGCGCGTGCGGCGCTACTTCAATCATACGAAGGCGTCGGACAAGAAGGCCATTCAGTACCACTACGATGTATCGAACGAGTTCTACGAGCTGTGGCTCGACAAGAACATGGTCTACTCGTGCGCGTATTTCGAGAATGGCGATGAAGACCTCGCGACCGCACAGATCAAGAAGATCGACCACATCCTCACGAAGATCCAGTTGCAGCCAGGCCAGCGTCTCTTGGACATCGGCTGTGGCTGGGGAGCGCTTGTCTTGCGCGCCGCCCAGAAATTCGGGGCGAAATGCGTGGGCGTCACGCTCTCGCAGAACCAGTTCGACCTCGCCACGAAGCGCGTGAAAGACGCCGGGCTGGAAGGCCAGATCGAGATCCGCCTGCAGGATTATCGCGACGTGCAAGGCCAGTTCGACCGGATCACCAGCGTCGGCATGTTCGAGCACGTCGGCCGCAAGAACCTGCCCGGCTACTTTGCCAAGGTGCGCGATCTGCTGGTCGACGACGGCATTGCGATGAACCACGGCATCACGTCGACTGACTTCGATAGCGGCGAAACAGCGCTTGGCGGCGGCGAGTTCATCGACCGCTACGTATTCCCGGACGGCGAGCTGCCGCACATCGGGCTTGCGCTCGAAGCGCTGCAGGAAGGCGGCCTGGAAGCCGTCGACGTGGAAAGCCTGCGCCGCCACTACGCGCGCACGCTCGACATCTGGGCGGAGAATTTCGAGGCGAAGGCGGAGCAGGCGAAGGCGCTCGTCGACGATGAAAAATTCCGCATCTGGCGCGTGTATCTTGCGGGTTGCGCGTACGCGTTCGAGAACGACGACGTGTCGATTTATCAGATCGTGTGCCGCAAGGCCGGGCGCAGCGCGAAAACGCTGCCGTGGTCGCGCCGTTATATCTACGATAAACCGCTCTGAGTTCAACGCCTGATCCTGCCGCTCCTCAAGAACCCGCATCCGACGACGAACCGGATGCGGGTTTGGAACCGCACCTGCAATCCGCGCCGCAGGTCGATTTATTCGGCGCGGTGGAAGAGCCGGAAACGTGCGCAAGCAAACCTGCTTCTGCTGCCCCATCTCCCACCAAACCGAAATCACGCGCCGGAGTTTTGCCCGCTGCCGCCGCGCCTGAACATCACGCGTTAGCTCAACGTCTTCCGGACACCGTTCATATCGGCCCATCGACGTGGTCGTTTCCCGGCTGGCGTGACATCGTCTATGGCGACGAATACTCGTCCCAGAAACTGTCTCGCGATGGCCTCAACGCGCTCGGCGCGCATCCGTTGCTGCGATGTGTATCGATAGACCGCTCGTTCTATGGGCCGCTGTCGGTAGCCGACTACGCGCGCTATGCGAACCAGGTGCCGGCGCACTTCCGCTTCATCGTCAAGGCGCCCGCTTCCGTCACCGATGCCACCGTCCGTGGCGACAAAGGCGCCCCCGCCGGCGACAACCCCGCGTTCCTGAACGCGCAAATTGCCATCGATGAATTCGTGCAGCCGTGCATCGCCGGTCTGGGTGAAAAAGCCGGCGCGCTCGTGTTCCAGATTCCGCCGTTGCCGGATGCGCTGATCGTCGATCCAACCGCATTCCTCGAGCGCTTGTCCGCGTTCCTCAACGCGTTGCCGGCGTTGCCGGGTGAAAGTTGCTATGCGGTTGAATTGCGCGACGCCATCATGCTGACGCCGCGGTTTATCCGCGTGCTGCGCGATGCAAGGGTCCGATATTGCGTCGGCATTCATGCACGCATGCCCGATCCACGGCGTCAGGCAAAAGCGCTCGCGCTGCTGGACGAAGGTGGGCTCGGGCCGCTGATCGTGCGCTGGAGTTTGCACGGCGGATTCAAATACGAGCAGGCGAAAGCGAAGTACGAGCCGTTCGATAAACTCGTCGATGAAGATCCGGACACGCACGAAGCACTCGCCGAACTCGCGCTGCGCTACGCGCTCGCCGGACAGCCGGTGGTGATCGCGGTGAACAACAAGGCGGAGGGTTCGGCGCCGCTGACTTGCTTCAAGATCGCGATGTACCTGGCGGCTGGAATGCCGCTCCCGCGAGAATAAAAAACGGGCTTCGATTTCGCGAAGCCCGCTTTGACTCTACGTGGCACCAAACGCTCAGCGTTTCAGCCGATGCGCGAACTTCTGTCTGAACTTCGCCACCTTCGGCGCGACCACGAACGCGCAATATCCCTGATTCGGGTGCTGCTCGAAGTAGTTCTGGTGATAGTCCTCGGCCGGAAAATAATTGCCGTTCAACGGCGTGACTTCGGTGACGATCTTGCCATCGAAAACGCCTTCCTTCTGCAATTCGTCGATCACGTCCAGCGCGATCTTCCGCTGTTCGTCGGAGTGCGTGAAGATGGACGACCGATACTGCGTGCCAACGTCATTACCTTGCCGGTTGAGTTGCGTTGGATCGTGAGTCGCAAAGAAAATCTCCAGCACGTTGCGATACCCAATCACCGCCGGATCGAATTCGACCTTGATGACTTCGGCGTGGCCGGTCGTCCCGTCGCAGACTTGCTCATACGTTGGGTCTTTCACCTGGCCGCCGGCATAACCCGATTCCACCGACAGCACGCCTTTCACGCCTAAAAAAACCGCTTCGGTACACCAAAAACATCCGCCGCCAATGGTGGCGGTTTCGCGCTTTGCCTGCTCGTCATGTTGCGTCATGCTGGCTCCTGGTTCGTGTCCCGCGAGAGCTTTCAAATGCGTGCGGAAGCCTGTGAATCAACCCTGCCAGCTTACTGGTTTTCGGTTGTCCGCGTTGGCTGTACGGCCTTTAGCACAGAGGCGAACGAGTCGATTCCGATAGAATCGTAACAATCGCAATCCTCCGATGACTTCGAAAACTTCATCCGGCTTATTGTTCAGCTATTGTTTGCCGCCTGGATTCCGCCGATACCGTCGAACCTGAACCTATCCCGATGAAACGCGCCAATCCACCGAATTTCGACGCCGCCGCTTTCCGCGACGCTCTCAGCCAGTTTGCCACCGGCGTCACCGTGATCACCACGCGCACCGAGTCCGGCCAGTTGATCGGCATTACCGCCAGCTCGTTCAATTCTGTCTCGCTCGATCCGCCACTGGTGCTGTGGAGCCTCGCGACCAAATCCGCATCGATGCCAGTCTTCCAGGCCAATAGTCACTACGTGGTCAACGTTCTGGCCGCGACCCAAGTCGATCTTTGCAAACGCTTTGCGACGGTCAAGGGCGACCGTTTTGCCGGCGTGTCACACGCCGCGGGCGACACCGGCATGCCGGTACTCGATGGCGCGCTCGCCTGGTTCGAATGCCACAATCGCAGCCGTTATCAGGAAGGCGATCACGTGATCTTCGTGGGCCAGGTCGAGCGATGCGGCGTGCATGAGAATGCAGCGGAGATTGCCCCGCTCGTGTTTCAGGCGGGGCAGTTTCATACACTTGGATCGTTGTAACCGGCGCAGTCAGCCTAGGCGGAACCGGACACGCTGCCCGTTCTGTCGATCAGGGCGACCGGCACGCCCGCTTCGTCCTTCATGGTCTGAAGCACGATGTTCGAACGGATATCGATCACACCCGGTGCCTTGTACAGCTTGCTCAGGATGAAGTCCGAGTAGTGCTTGAGATTGTGTGCAAGCACCCGAAGCACGTAATGCGTGTCGCCGGTTACAACAAACGCGCCTACCACTTCCGGCCATTCCCGCACCGCGGCGGCGAATTTCTCGTGCCAGTTTTCCTGGTCGTTACGCATGGAAACGTGGACGAACGCCTCCAGTTCCACGCCGAGCCGTTCCCGGTCCAGACAGGCGCGATAGCTCGCGATTACCCCTTCTTCCTCGAGCAGCCGCATGCGCCGCAGACATGCCGACGGCGAAAGCGAAATACGCTCAGCCAGATCGAGGTTGCTGATACGTCCATCTTCTTGCAGCACCGACAAAATACGGCAATCCGTTGCGTCCAGTGAGAACCCGGTCATTTTTTAGTCTCCCTGCGGCTGTTTCATCGAATTATGTTCTAAGAGCCATGTTTTTGGGATGTTATTTCTAAATCACTTTTTGAACAATTTCGACCCGATTTCACTATTAAGCGGCTTTATTCGGGCTCAATCAGGCGTCCTTCACGCCAGTCGCGCCGCTAACGTCCGTAGCTTGGGCGCAACAATATTGCGGAAATAGGCTTCATCCATCGACGATGCCGGCCCGCTGCTGCTCAGAACCAGCCATCGCCCGTTGCGAATATCGCGTAAAGGCGCGGCGATCGCGTTCACATCGGCATGCCAGTCGCGAAACGAATAACAACAGCCATCGCGGGCGTAATCGTCGATCGCCTCTTTCGCCGCCTTCACCAGCCGCGCGCCGTCTTCGCCGTTTTTCACCGCTGCCGCGCCGAGTTCTTTGAGCAAAGCCGCCCGCTGATCCGGTTCCTGCACCGCCAGATACGCGCGCCCCATTGAGCTGGTCAGCATCGACAGCCGTGAACCGGGAGTCAGACCCAGTGTCAGCGCCGTCTCGCTGCGGATGGTCTCCAGATAGATCATGTCGAGCCCATCGCGGCATCCTAGCGACACCGCCGCTCCAATTTCCCGCGCCAGAACCCGCATGTGCGGACGCGCCAGTTCCAGCGCATCGGCGCCGGCCAGCAACGCGAAGCCCAGCGACAGCACGCCCGTGTCGAGCGCGTATTTGCCGGCCGGTTCGTCGAAACGCAGATAACCCAGCGTGGTCAACGTGTATGCAAGCCGGTTGACGGTGGCTTTGGGCAGGCCGGTTCTATCGACGAAATCGCGGTTGCCCAGCAAGGTCTCGCCCGGACGGAACGCTCGCAGCATTTCCAGGCCGCGAGCGAGCGCGACGACAAACTTGCGTTCATCGATTCCTTCTGATGAATTGGCAGACTCCGCGGACGATTCGGAAGACGTCGGCGACTCGGAATTCCGGATGGAAGTGATCGGCATTGGATGCTAGACTCAGTTCTAATTTGCAAAACATTGTTCCGCCTAGCGGAACTAGAGTCAAGTCCGAAAATCGGGAATAGAGGAAACAGGAGAAAGAACATGGCCGATGACGCCCGCTTCAGTTGGGAAGATCCGTTGCTGCTCAACCAGCAACTCAACGACGAAGAACGCATGATCCGCGACGCGGCGCACGCCTATGCGCAGGACAAGCTGCAGCCGCGCGTGCTCGACGCGTTCCGCAACGAACACACGGACGTGGCGATCTTCCGTGAGATGGGCGAACTTGGCCTGCTTGGCCCGACCATTCCCGAACAGTACGGCGGTCCGGGTCTCAACTACGTCAGCTATGGGCTGATCGCGCGCGAAGTTGAACGCGTGGATTCGGGTTACCGGTCGATGATGTCGGTGCAATCGTCACTCGTCATGGTGCCGATCAACGCATTCGGCACTGAAGCGCAGAAGCAAAAGTACCTGCCGAAGCTGGCGACCGGTGAATGGATCGGCTGCTTCGGGCTCACCGAGCCGAACGCCGGCTCCGATCCGGCCAGCATGACAACGCGCGCTAAAAAGGTGGACGGCGGTTTTTCGATCTCCGGCCAGAAGATGTGGATCTCGAATTCGCCTATTGCCGATGTGTTCGTCGTGTGGGCGAAGCTGGAAGAGGATGGCCGCGACCTGATTCGCGGTTTCATCCTGGAGAAAGGCTGGAAGGGCTTGAGCGCGCCGGCCATTCACGGCAAGGTCGGCTTGCGGGCATCGATTACCGGCGAGATCGTGATGGACGAAGTCTTCGTGCCGGAAGAAAACCTGATGCCGAACGTGAGCGGGCTCAAAGGACCGTTCACCTGCCTGAATTCGGCGCGCTATGGAATCGCGTGGGGTGCGCTGGGCGCGGCCGAAGCGTGCTGGCACATGGCTCGTGAATACACGCTCGATCGCAAGCAGTTTGGCCGTCCGCTTGCCGCGAATCAGTTGATTCAAAAGAAACTCGCCGACATGCAGACAGAAATCACCCTCGGGCTTCAAGGCGTGCTGCGTCTGGGCCGCATGAAGGACGAAGGCACGGCGGCGGTCGAAATCACGTCGATCATGA
Organism: Caballeronia sp. LjRoot29; assembly: GCF_964252755.1. Taxonomy (NCBI): domain Bacteria; kingdom Pseudomonadati; phylum Pseudomonadota; class Betaproteobacteria; order Burkholderiales; family Burkholderiaceae; genus Caballeronia; species Caballeronia sp. LjRoot29. The sequence continues at coordinate 67,997 of NZ_CAXUPU020000009.1, forward strand.
AACGCAATTCGTGCGGCAAGGCGCTGGATATCGCGCGACTGGCGCGTGACATGCTCGGTGGCAATGGAATTTCAGACGAATTCGGCGTGGCGCGTCACCTGGTGAATCTTGAAGTGGTGAACACGTACGAAGGCACGCACGATATCCACGCGCTGATCCTGGGGCGTGCTCAGACAGGGATTCAGGCGTTTTTCTGAATTCGTTCCTATCGGGGTCTTGAAGGTTTCTCAAGGCGGCCGAAAAGCAAAAAAGCCAACGTGTTTCATGCGCTGGCTTTTTTGCGTCTTTACGTTTTCCAGCTGGCGCTTACTTTTTGTCCGGCTGCGGCGTCAGGCGCAAATACGGGCGCACAGCCTTGAAACCCTTCGGGAACTTGCGCTTGATTTCCTCCGGATCTTGTAGCGACGGAACGATGATCACGTCGTCGCCCTGCTTCCAGTTACCCGGCGTTGCGACCGAATGGCTATCGGTCAGCTGCAGGGAATCGATCACGCGCAGGACTTCATCGAAGTTCCGGCCGGTGCTCGCCGGATATGTAATGGTCAGGCGAACCTTCTTTTTCGGATCGATGACAAAAAGCGAGCGCACTGTCAGCGTGGCATTCGCGTTCGGGTGAATCATGTCGTAGAGCTCCGACACTTTGCGGTCACCGTCGGCCAGGATCGGAAAGCCGACATTCGCCGCCTGCGTCTCGTTGATGTCCTTGATCCACTCCTTATGCGACTCCACGGTATCGACTGACAACGCAATCGCCTTCACATTGCGTTTCTCGAACTCGCCCGCCAGCTTCGCGGTCAGGCCCAGTTCCGTGGTGCAGACCGGCGTGAAATCGGCCGGATGTGAAAACAGCACGCCCCAGCTATCACCCAGCCACTCGTGAAACTTGATTCGGCCAACGCTTGAATCCTGTTCGAAATCGGGCGCCGTGTCGCCTAGACGCAAGCTCATGATGTGTCTCTCCTCGAAGTAATGCACCGCGTTAGTCGTCGCGCCGTGCAGGTCTGGTGCAGGTTGATTGCAGGGAGCCCGGCAAAATTAAAGCATACGGGAGTAGACCTGCACAACGAACGAACATTCCGTCACATCGTCATGCATTTTTGTAATTTTTCGGCCTCGGCCAGAATGTCCCTGGCTGCAGCATTCACTGATCGATGCGACATTACACGCCCCGTTCACGCAATGGCTGGCGTGTAAGCGGTGACGCAATGCCCTTTTGAAAATCCTTATGATGCATTTTGTGACAGCAGGAACAAATCCTGCATGACTTGTTTCAGGGGCCGGATGGACGCTAATTAGCACCCGCTTCTTTGGTACGATTGGCGTTGCCTCACCTGTTTGGAGCCATCAATGTCACAAACCAATAAGGAGCGATTCATGTCGGATATTAAAACCGTTCTCGCAGACGCCGAAGACCTGTTGAAACAGGCCGCAAGCGCCACAGGCGAGCGTGCATCCGAGTTGCGCGAGACCGCTCTGACCCGCTTGAAACAAGCGAAGGAAAAGGCTGCCGACGCGCAGGTCGTGGTGATCGAAAAAGGCAAGAAAGCTGCTCGTGCCACCGACGACTTCGTTCACGAACGCCCGTGGGCATCAATCGGGATTGCTGCAGGATTAGGCGTGGTCGTTGGTTTGCTGATCAATCGCCGCTAACTTTCACAATTCCAGAGGTCAGGTTAGCCATGGGCCTGGTGCGGTTCGCTATTTGCTGCATTTGCTGCCATCAGGGCTAACTTCGCATGGCTGACTTCGCCGGTAAAAATCGTAATCGCCTGGGACCGTCGGGGCCTTGCTGACCGGCGTCCAGCTTATCAGACCGGCCGGCGCTGCTATGCGACCCGGCCGGAACCTTCGCGCCAAAAATAACGCGCTCCTCGCGCTCAAGCCATGACGACAGAAAGGCAATCTCAGCACGATACGCAAGGGCCGTTGCGCCGCATTGTCACTTCCGTGTTCGCCATATTCGAAACTCGCCTGGAGCTGATCGGCATCGAGCTCGCGGAAGAAAAGGAGCGGCTGATCGGCGTACTGTTCCTCGGTCTTGCCGCCATGATGCTCACCATGATGGCGCTCATCACGCTCACGGTGCTGGTCGCCATCGCGTTCTGGGACACCTACCGGTGGCAGTCGCTAGCGGGGATCACGATTGCGTACGCGCTGGTTGCCGTGTTTTGCGCCATTCGGGCGCGCGCCGGCCTGCTCAATGCCCCGAACGTCTTCGACAGTACGATCGCCGAGTTCAAGAAGGACCGCGACACCTTCAATTGACATGCGCTAAGGGCTCACCTCATGGCGACGCCCGCGCAGTATGAGAAAACAATATTCATCGACGACTTTCCTAGAGCCCGCCACGCCATGAGTCACTACGACGACACCTTCAAAGCCCAGAAGCGAGCGACCGCGCACAAGCTGAGTACGCCTCACATGCGCGCCTTGCGTAAGGAATTGCTGATCGCGCGGGCGGACGTCGAGCGCATGGAACTTGCGCAAGCCAGCGCCGATTTACGTTACAAGTTCTCTCATTTCAGCGTCCTGAGTTTGCTGATGCCGGGGCGCCGCAAACGCGGCCGGGCATCGAGTGGCAACGGCTTTATGAGCCGCTTGGGTGGGGTCAGCGGCCTGTTCAGCGGCGGCGGAGGCGGAGGCCTCGGCCTGTTGCTTAAGCAATACCCTGTTGTGAGTTCGCTCGCTTCGCTGGTGCTCACCAAACCTGTGCGCTCCCGGCTGCTCGCGAGCGCGAAGCCGATACTCAAGTGGGGCGGGTTGGGCCTGGTGGGGTGGGAGGCGTATCGCGTGTGGCAGCAGATCAAGTCGAATCCGGACAAGCCAGTGGCGCCCGACGTTGTTGTCGATCCGGACGCTTGAAGCGCTAGGCCTAGTTCATTTTCCACTCCAGAACGCCGCCACTTTGGGCGGCGTGAGTTTTTCCGCCGACCGATTTGACCTGACACCCGTCGCATCCAGCGAATAGATTCCGCACACGTCGTTTGCGTCGATCGGCTGCGCTTCAATCGAATACCCGCCGTTCTGCTCTGTCTCGCCGCGCATCCGCAACACGTAAATTGGCGGCACCCCACGCCGGCGCCTGGTTCCAAGCCAAGCGGCAGCTTGGCAGCAACGTCATTGCCCGAACCCGTTCGCGCACTCTCCACGTATTGAGCGGCGCGATACAACGTGCTCACCGCGTCCAGTCGATGCCCTCTTGCCACCTGTTCCCGATAAACCGGCATCGCAAACGCAGCGATGATCGCCGCCATGCCGAGCGTGATCATCCGTTCAAGCAGCGTGAAGCTCGACCAGCGTGAAGCCTGACGGACATCTTCAATTCATCTGCATCCCTTATTGATTGGACTGAATCAACGCTCAATCTACAGAGAATTTTCGATGTCCGCCATTAGCCGATCGGTCGAGTATCGGACGTGCGAAAGCTTCGACATACTATCGAAACGATCCCAGGCTAGCGAGAGAGGACCATCGAAATGCAGAAACGCTCAGCGTTTGCGGGGACTGGTTTTGCGCGGCGCGGCGCGCCGGAATTCCTCGAGCACGTCCTCGAATTCGGACACGTCTTCAAAGCGTTTGTAGACCGAAGCAAAACGCACGTACGCAATGGTGTCCAACTGGCGCAGCTCGTTCATCACGAGTTCACCCAGACGGTCGCTGCGAACTTCGCGTTCGCCGCTGCCAAGCAATTGGTATTCGACCCGCGCAACGGCGGCGTCGACTGCGTCAGCCGCAACCGGACGCTTGCGCAGCGCCAGTTGCATGCTCGCTACAATTTTCGCGCGATCAAATTCGGTGCGGCTGCCATCCTTCTTTACGACCGACGGCAACGCGAGTTCCACGCGCTCATACGTGGTGAAGCGTTTGTCGCAAGCGGGGCAACGCCGCCGCCGGCGAATTGCCGCCCCGTCTTCCGACACGCGCGAATCCGCCACTTGCGTGTCTTCATGCCGGCAAAAGGGGCAGCGCATGGCTTAGCCGTAGACCGGGAATTGCTTGGTCAACGCGGCGACCTTCGCGCGCACGCGCTCGAGGTTGGCTTCGTCTTCCGGCGCATCCAGCACGTCGGCAAACAGGTTGCCCACCTGCTCGGCCTCAGCCACGCCAAAGCCGCGGGTGGTCATGGCCGGCGAGCCGATACGCACGCCGCTCGTGACGAACGGCTTTTCCGGATCGTTCGGAATCGCGTTCTTGTTCACGGTGATATGCGCCTTGCCGAGCGCAGCTTCCGCTGCCTTGCCGGTAGTGTGCTTGGCGCGCAGGTCGACGAGCATCACGTGGCTTTCGGTGCGGCCCGAGACAATTCGCAGGCCACGCTTCACCAGCGTTTCGGCGAGCACCCGCGCGTTGTCCACGACTTGCTGCTGATACGCCTTGAATTCCGGCGACAACGCTTCCTTGAACGCAACGGCCTTACCGGCGATCACGTGCATCAGCGGACCACCTTGAATGCCCGGGAAAATGGCCGAGTTGATTTGTTTCTCGTACTCGGCCTTCATCAGGATCACGCCGCCACGCGGACCGCGCAGGCTCTTATGAGTCGTGGTCGTGACGAAATCCGCGAACGGCACCGGGTTCGGATAAACGCCGGCTGCGATCAGACCGGCGTAATGCGCCATGTCGACCATGAAATACGCCCCAACGCTCTTCGCAATCTTCGACAATCGCTCGAAATCGATCTTCAGCGCGAATGCCGAAGCGCCCGCCACGATCAGCTTCGGCTTGTGCGTTTTGGCGAGCTCTTCGGTCTTGTCGTAGTCAATGTCTTCAGCTTCGTTCAGGCCGTAGCTGACCACGTTGAACCATTTGCCCGACATGTTCACCGGCGAGCCGTGCGTGAGGTGACCACCTTCGGCCAGGCTCATGCCCATGATGGTATCGCCCGGCTTGAGCATGGCGAAAAACACGCCTTGATTGGCTTGCGAGCCGGAATTGGGCTGCACGTTGGCGGCTTCGGCGCCAAACAGTTGTTTCACGCGGTCGATAGCCAATTGCTCGACAATATCGACGTACTCGCAGCCGCCGTAATAGCGCTTGCCCGGGTAGCCTTCCGCGTATTTATTGGTGAGTTGCGAACCCTGAGCGGCCATGACAGCCGGGCTCGTGTAGTTTTCCGAGGCGATCAGTTCGATGTGATCTTCCTGGCGCTGGTTTTCCTGTTCGATCGCCGCGAACAATTCCGGATCGACTTGAGCGATAGTACTTTGGGCTTTATCAAACATACGTTTTCCGTTGAATGGATGCCAGTTGACCGGATCGCGCGTGCGCATATGCACCGCGTTCGCCTACAGCGCGAAGCACGATGGGTCCCAAGCGAGGCGGAAGAGAGAAGCTCCGGTTACGCGAGACGGACAGCCACCGGCAACGCAACGAGCGCGTGCGGATCTCAGCTGCCCAGGCGAACGGCAAAACGACACCCTGCGCTTCCCGGTGGGTTAGTCCACCTTGAATCCGAAGATCCTTGTCGCCAGTTACGCAGGGCTGGAGCGCCCTAGTTTAATGGGCTGCCTGAGAATAGGCAACTGCCGGAAAACGCCTTAAACAGGTGCTTTCAAGGCCATAAAGTACCGTCGGCCGCGGCGTGCGAGGTGACAAAGGGGCTAAAATTGCCGGCCGGGAGCGGAATTTGCGCTGCTTGGCGGTCCCGTGCAGTCGTCCCGTGCAGTCGAATTGAATGATTCACTGGCATAAAAACTGGCAACTTGTCGCGTCGCAGCAATGGAAGTACGCTGTCCGGCTTTCCCGCACGCGCCCAGGCGCCGCCGCGCGAAACACTCGCTTTCCATAACCTGAACAGCAACCTTACAACCGGAATCCGCACATGATCGTATTTGTCACTGGCGCGTCCGCCGGCTTCGGCGCAGCTATCGCCCGCACGTTTGTAAAAGGTGGCCATCGCGTGATTGCAACCGCGCGCCGCAAAGACCGTCTGTTGGCGCTATCGCAGGAACTTGGCGACGCGCTGCTGCCCGTCGAACTCGACGTTCGCGATGAAGCCGCGATCAAATCGGCTGTCGCGGCGCTCCCGGAAGCCTTTTCGCAGATCGACGTGCTCGTCAACAATGCCGGCCTGGCGCTCGGCCTGGAACCGGCACAGCGCGCGAGCCTCGACGACTGGAACAACATGATCGATACCAATTGCAAGGGACTCGTCACGGTCACGCACGCGTTGTTGCCGGGCATGGTCGAACGCAATCGCGGGCACGTGTTCAATTTGAGTTCGGTCGCGGCGACGTATCCCTATCCGGGTGGCAACGTCTACGGCGCGACCAAGGCGTTCGTGCGCCAGTTCAGCCTGAACCTGCGTGCAGACCTGAACGGCACGGCGCTGCGCGTAACCGATATCGAACCGGGCCTGTGCGGCGGCACTGAATTCTCGAACGTGCGCTTCAAAGGTGACGACTCGAAGGCGGCGAACGTCTACAAGGACGTGCAACCGCTGACGGCCGAAGACATTGCCGACTCCATCTATTGGATCGCCACCCGCCCGGCACACGTGAATATCAACACGATCGAGCTGATGCCGGTCGCGCAGTCGTTCGGGCCGCTGAACGTGCATCGCGGCTGATCCAGGTATCCGTGAATACGACCGGCGCTCAGTCGATGGTTGCCGGAAAGCAGCAACCGGCAGCACGATTCGACGGACGTTTCGCGGCTTCCGGTAAAATGCGCGGATGAACATGTCCACCAGCGAGCCTCAGCAGGCGAAAGGCCTCTTGACCTTCGATTGGCCGCTCCGGGTCTATTACGAAGACACCGACGCTGGCGGCATCGTCTTCTACGCGAACTACCTGAAGTTTTTCGAACGGGCGCGCACTGAATGGCTGCGCGCGTGCGGCATCGATCAGCGTGTATTGGCCGCGTCAGACGGCGTATTGTTCGTCGTCAAGCGCACGGCGGTGGAATACTCGGCGCCGGCGCGCCTTGACGATGTCGTTCACGTGATGAGCCGGATCGAGCGTATTGGCCGGGCATCGGTGGATTTCCATCAGGAAGCCTGGCGAGACGGCATCTTGCTCGCGTCCGGCAACATCAAGGTGGCGTCGGTCAGTCTCGGCGCCATCCGCCCGGTCGGCATTCCCGCCTGCGTGCTCAACGGGTTGCGTCGCGGACCGCAAGAGTCTGTCTCAATTAACGCGTCAACCGTGCCGATGTCAGCACCGTTTAAAACATCTTGTTCAGAAAAACCCATGTAGACAAAGACCCTTTGACTCCACAAGACCTGAACTGAACCGAATCGAGCCCGCGTGCCATCAGGCATGCGGGCACAGAAGTACCGAGCATCTGCTGGCAGGCCTGCCTACGCTTTCAGTCATTTATCGAAAGCCTGACAGTTCCCGGCCAGCGCGCCTCGGACGCCCCTTTGGGACGTAACAGCGGACTTTTATGAACACTACACAAGACCTGTCGATCATTTCTCTCGTCATCCATGCCAGCCTGTTGGCGCAGGCCGTCATGGCGCTGTTGCTGATACTGTCGTTGTTGTCGTGGACCTACATCATCCGCAAGTGGTTTGCCATTCGGCGTGCGCGCAATCAGACCGAGCGCTTCGAACGGGACTTCTGGTCGGGCGGGGACCTGCAGGCGCTTTATCAAAGCGCTGCCAACAACCGCCACACCATTGGCGCGCTCGAGCGGATCTTCGAATCGGGCATGCGTGAGTTCCTCAAGGGCAAAGAGCGCCGAATGAACGATCCGGCGGCCATTCTCGACGGGTCCCGCCGCGCCATGCGTGCCGCGTTCCAGCGTGAAATGGATGTGCTTGAAGTGAACCTCGCGTTTCTCGCGTCGGTGGGGTCGGTCAGTCCGTATATTGGTTTGTTCGGCACAGTCTGGGGGATCATGAATTCGTTCCGCGGCCTCGCAAACGTGCAGCAGGCAACGCTTGCGAACGTGGCGCCGGGTATTGCCGAAGCACTTGTTGCAACGGCAATCGGCCTGTTCGCAGCAATTCCGGCGGTGGTGGCGTACAACCGATACGCACACGATATCGACCGCCTGGCCATCCGCTTCGAAACGTTTATCGAAGAGTTCTCGAACATCTTGCAGCGTCAGGCTCACTAAGGAGTTCAGAATGGCCGGAGGTCCAATGCGTTCCAGCATGCGCGGCAGTTCACGGCGCGCCATGTCCGACATCAACGTCGTGCCGTACATCGACGTCATGCTCGTGTTGCTCGTTATTTTCATGGTGACCGCTCCGCTCGTCTCGCCGTCCATCATCAACCTGCCAACGGTCGGTAATGCAGCGCCGCAGGAGCAAACGCCCCCCGTCGTGGTCAATATCAAGGCCGACGGCAGCATGAACGTGCGCTACAAGGACGACGGCGGCGCGGCGCAGCAGCAGAACATGACCGAAGGCGACCTCAAGACTTTCGTGCTGAATCGGCAAGAGTCGCATCCCGACCAGCCGGTCGTGATTGCCGCCGACAAGACCGTGAAATATGAAGTCGTCATGAACGTAATGTCCGATATGAAGGCGCGAGGCGTCAAACGAGTCGGATTGTTAGTTAAATCGCAATGATGAATCAGCAGCCCAGCGGGCACCCAGGCGCGCGGACCAGCGCGCGCCCCATCCGTCCGCCGCGTGAACGCGGGACATGGAAGGCGTTCGCGCTCGCCGCGCTGATGCACGTGCTGCTTGGCATCCTCCTGTATCACGGCGTCAACTGGCAAAACAACACCCCGGCGGGCGCCGAGGCGGAGCTGTGGACCGAGATCCCGGATCTGTCGGTGCCTACGCCCCGCGTTACGCCGCCGCCCGCCCCGCCGATCAAGGTGCAGCCCGCGCCGCCGCCGGCGAAGGACGAGGACGCTGACATCGCCTTGCAGGAAAAGAAGCGTAAACAGCAGGAGGCGACAGCGCGCGCCGCGCAACTCGCCGAACAGCAGCGGGCGCAACAGCTGGCCGATCAGGAAGCCGAAGCGAAGCGCCAGCAGCAGCTCGCAGCACAGCAGGCCGCGCAGCAAGCTGCTTTAGCCGCGCAAAAGGTGGTTCAGGACAAGCAAAAGCAAGCCGATAAGCAAAAGCAGCTCGCTCAACAAAAGCTCGAGCAGCAGAAGACGCAACAGGCTAAAGAGAAGGAAGCTGACGCAGCGAAAGCCGCGGCGCAGCAGAAGGAAGCCGAAGCGAAGGCACAAGAACAGGCAGACGCCAAGGCCAAGGCTCAGGCGGATGCGAAGGCTAAAGCCAAGGCCCAGGCCGACGCGCAGGCGAAGGCCAAGCTTGATAAGGAACGTAACGCCCGTTTGGCAGCGCTGCAAGGTCAGGCTGGCGGGGGCACGAGTTCAAGCGGTGACGGGCTCGCCAAGAGTGGCACGGGTCACGGCGCGGGTGGGACGGCAACGTCGGCGGGCTATGCGGAGAAGGTGCAGCGTCGCGTGCGTCCGAACATCGTGTGGGCGGGGGAAACGGCGGGACTTGAGACGGTGGTCTCGGTACGCGTGTCGCCGTCGACGGGTACGTTGTTGTCGTCAACGATTCAGCGCTCGAGCGGCAATGAGCAGTGGGACCAGGCGGCGTTGCGCGCAGTTCAGCGCTCGGATCCGATGCCCCTGGATACCAACGGCCAGGCGCCCGGCACGTTTACGATCACATTGCGTCCGGCGGGTGGTTGAACAGACATGGTAAAACGACGGTGCACAGTGAGCCCTAACGGGAACGAATTGTGCATCCGGCGGTCTGTTCTGCTGCCGCCGGTAGTTTAAAAATCGCTTTTCTGGAACCAGATACATGAGTTTGATGACGAAGCTTGGCCTGAAAACACTTGTTGCATCCTGCCTGATCGCCGCGGGCACCGCTGCCCACGCGCAGTTGAACGTGCTTGTCACGGGCGTGGGTTCTACCCAATTTCCTATTGCCACCGCCACGTTTGCCAACGAAGCCAGTTCGCCGCAGCAGATCAGCGCGATTGTTCGTCAGGATTTGGCGCGCAGCGGGAAATTCACGAATATTGATGCGGGCGGTACGCCTGTGTCGGAAACGGACTCGGTCGATCTCGGCAGCTGGAAAGCCAAAGGCGCGGACGCGTTTGTCTCCGGCAGCGTGAATCGCCTGCCGAACGGTCAGTACGAAGTGCGCTTCCGGCTATACGACACGGTCAAGCAGCAAAGCTTGGGCGGCCTGTCGCTCGTCAGCCCGGAAAGCGGCCTGCGCATGAGTGCGCACAAGATTGCGGACTATATCTACGCAAAATTGCTGGGTGATCGTGGTGTTTTCGCGACGCGCTTGTCGTACGTGATCAAGACCGGCGGCCGGTATCAGTTGCAGATTTCGGACTCCGATGGTCAGGATGCGCGTATTGCGCTGTCCAGCCCCGAACCGATCATCTCGCCGGCGTGGTCGCCTGATGGCACCAAGGTCGCGTACGTCTCGTTCGAAAAGAAAAAGCCCGTTGTTTATATCCACGACCTGCCCACAGGCAAGCGTGTGATCGTATCGAATCAGAAAGGCAATAACAGTGCACCGGCATGGTCACCGGACGGCCGCAAGCTCGCGGTCGCCTTGTCGACTACCGGCAACACGCAGATTTTCCAGGTGAACGCAGACGGCAGTGGTTTGCGTCGCCTGACGCAGGGCAGCTCGATTGACACCGAGCCGGCTTACTCTCCCGATGGCAACACGATTTATTTCACGAGCGACCGCGGCGGCCAGCCTCAGATCTACAAGATGTCGGCGAACGGCGAAAGCGCCGGCCAGGCACAGCGCGTCACATTCACGGGCAATTACAATACAAGCCCGCGAGTGAGCCCGGACGGCAAGCAGATTGCGTACATTTCGCGTGTTGGCGGCGCCTTCAAGCTGTATTTGCTGGACCTCGGGTCCGGCACGGCGACGGGCCTGACCGACACCACGCATGACGAATCGCCCAGTTTCGCGGCGAATGGTCAGTACATCCTCTACGCCACCCAGGTGGACGGGCGTGGCGTGTTGGCTGCCGTATCGACCGATGGTCGTACGCGGCAAGTCTTGTCGCTTCAGGGGGGCAGCGTACGCGAGCCATCCTGGGGTCCGTTCATGCAATAAACCTCACGCAATAACTTAAGCAGCAACACACAAGGAGAGTAACCATGATGTCTAAAATTCGTTTCGGCTTTGCAGTGGCGATGGTCGGTGCATTGGCCGCATGTCATTCAGGCGTCAAGCTGGATGAAGGTGCAAACAAAGGCGCGATCGGCACGCAACCCGACGCGAACGCCGTTCAACAGGTCAACGTCGACCCGCTGAACGATCCGAACAGCCCGCTGGCAAAACGCAGCATTTACTTCGACTTCGACAGCTACGCTGTTCGTGACGACTATCAGCCGCTGCTGCAACAACACGCGCAGTATCTGAAAAGCCACCCGGATCGTCATGTCCTGATCCAGGGCAACACCGACGAACGCGGCACGAGCGAGTACAACCTGGCACTGGGCCAGAAGCGTGCAGAAGCGGTGCGTCGCGCAATGTCGCTGCTGGGCGTAGCCGATTCGCAAATGGAAGCCGTGAGTCTGGGCAAGGAAAAGCCGCAGGCAACCGGGCATGACGAGTCGTCGTGGGCGCAGAATCGCCGCGCTGACCTCGCTTATCAACAGTAACGTAACCAGTCACGGGTGAGTCGCCGTATGTTGTATCGCTTCCCCTCGCTGCGCGCGGTCGCAGTTGCATGTTTGTTAGGTTCGGCCGTGGTCGGCGGGTCGGCGCACGCGGCGTTGTTTGATGACAATGAAGCACGTAAAGCCGTGCTCGATTTGCGCACGAAAACGGACAGTCTGGCCAGCCAGTTGTCCGCCGCTCAGCGCACGATCCTCGATCAATCGAATCGTCTCGACCAGTTGAATCAGCAGGTCGCTACGCTTCGAGGCCAGAACGAGGACTTGGCCAACCAATTGACGACGGTGCAAAAGCAGCAAAAGGACTACTACACCGACCTCGATGGCCGGTTGAAGAAGTTCGAACCGCAGCAGCAGACGGTGGATGGCGTGCAAGGGACGGTGCAACCCGGCGAGACTGAATCGTTCAACGCGGCGTCAACGCAGTTCCGTAACGGCGACTTCAAGAATGCTGCGGCGTCGTTCAAGACGTTTGTCGCCAAGTATCCGGACAGCCCTTACCAGCCGACCGCGCAATATTGGTTGGGTAATGCGCAGTACGCTCTGCGTGATTACAAGGGATCGACAGCAACCTGGCAAAATCTGGTGACGAAATATCCGACGCATCCGCGGGCAGCCGATGCGCTGCTCGCGATCGCGAACAACCAGATTGAACAGGGTCAGAAAGCGGCCGCGAAAAAGACGCTGGATCAGGTCATCTCGCAGTACGGTGGAACGGAAGCCGCGCAGTCGGCTCAAAGTAAGATGTCGCAGGTGAAGTAAGCGAAGCTGGTCTTTGCGCCTCTCGTTGAAAGAGCCCGTAGCGTGGTTGCTGCGGGCTTTTTCTTTAGGTTTTTCTCCGTTCCATGATGCGGTGCTTTTTTACGCTCCGTTGACAAGTTATGGTACGTGTGACTATAATTTCGGCTCTTTGGGTCGTTAGCTCAGCTGGTAGAGCAGCGGACTTTTAATCCGTTGGTCACAGGTTCGAATCCCGTACGGCCTACCAAAGACATGAAGGGCTCAGCGCAAGCTGAGCCCTTTTTCGTTTGCTCCGCAAAAGCAACCCCGCTCCTCAAAGTCATAATTTGCAGGCCCTCTAGCTTTCGACGCTGAGCTCGAAGATCGTCGAATGGTGTACGAGCCGGTCAATCGCGGCCACTGTCATGCCCGGGTCAGGGAAGACGTCATTCCAGCCGGAGAAAGGCTGGTTGGCCGTGTTTAAAAGGCTTTTGCGCTCGTACCTCTCGGCGGTCGGTTCGAATAGCACGCTGGTTCCAGCCTGGTCCTTTCTCGCGTACATCAGGTCGTCCAGATTGATGAGGTCGAAACGATCGAGCTTGGCGAGTGCAGAGGAAAGCTGCAGGCTCTTGCGCGCAGCCCCCAGCTTCTGTCCAAGTTCGCTCGTACGGGTGACCTCTCAGGCCGTTCAGATTCGGCAGCACAAGCGGAGCGTTCTGGAAGATGCAGTGAACCCGCTGGACGTCACCCGCAGGTCGCAGGCGCGTCAAGTTGCGTGGTTGCGCAATGATGTGGATCCGTTGTGTTTCGCGGGTCCAGGCATCTAGCGCTGGTTTGACGCGTAGCTCGAGCGGTAACGGTTCGAGCTCGACGGCCGGCGGATAGGTCGGCTCGGTACCAGGTGTCCGGCGCGTCGCCACCGATGGCGGGTCCTCTTCGAACATATCGAACTGGGTCATGACAATGCCTTTTCGGCCGCCACGAGAGCGGCGTTGAGATCTGCCATTGTCTGGTGGGTTCCACCCTTGTCCGGATGAGCTGCGCTTGCCAGGCGCTTAAAAGCCGCCCGCATCGTCGCCATGTTCCGTTCTGTCGCCGCGACGCCGAGCAGCTCGCGCCACGTCTTCGTGCCCGGTGGCACGGGCAACGCCTTGAATCCCACAACCGTCGCGCGGACCAGCGCCAAGGTACCGTGAGGCAGCTCGACGCGACGCGCCTCGAGCACGTGATGATCGCCTGCCGGTTCGCCGCCGGCGTCTGCCCGTAGCCATCAACGGGGATGCAGGAGTGCGCCCCGTCCCGGGTGAACCATACGGCCACTCCAGGATCCTTAGGAAGGTCTGCGCCAAGGGTGACGTTTGACGAAAGCACGATGTCGACGAGCGGTCGCCCACTGTCTGCGCGGAATCGGCGAAGCGAGTCCTGGACCTTCTTAAGCGCGCCGGTGACCGTGGTCTTGAAGGCCGCTTTTACCGGCGCGTCGCGCGCGGCATCAAAGGTGGCCACGCAAGCGGATAGGCAGTCGTCATTCGCTGTATTCCTCAAGTCATTGAGGCACACGAGCATCAGGCCAATATCGCCGCTGGCCAGCGATCGTGTCGCGCGCTCGAGCGAGGCCTTAATCATCAATGGCTGAGGATCTCAGTCACTCGCGGGATTTCTTCGGGCAGCACGTCGCCCAGTGTCTTTGTTTCGCTCATGGTTTGATCCTCTTAAATTCCACCACCCAGACCCAAGGGTTGAGGTCCCATCCATAGCCACGCTTGGCATTCAAGGTGTTCCAGAGCGACATATATGATCCAATCGGGTTACCCGATGCGCTGCCGTCCTCGTAGTAGTCCCGCCACATGTCCTGGAAGTCAGGGTCATCGGTCTTAAAAGACTCGATGCCTTCGGCGATCGCATCGGCTTCGCTGATGTCCTGCAACCGCTCGACGCGCACACCAATGTTCTCCAGCCAGATCCGCGATGCCCACTTCGGCATGAACATGCCTTGACGCCACGTCCCGCGCGGGCTAAATGCGTGCGCTGGCTCGGCGCGGTCCGCTTCGAACCAAAGGCCACCATTGTCTTGTAACCAGGTGCCGGGGTCCAGCTCGCGCGGCGCAAAGACGTCTGCGCGCGCGCCGACTGCCCACCGTTCCCGCACATACAGACGGTCGCCCGGCTGGCCGTAGGGTGAGTAGATTGTGATGTTCTGCAGGCGCGGACATAGCAGACCATCCAGCGGCCGCCTAAACCATTCGCCCATGAGGTTGCCTTTGTCGCTCACCTCCGGCTGTGCGCTAACGACTCGTCGGGTTTGCGTCTTGCTGCCGTCGAGCAGCGCTCGCACCATGGCGGCGCTGAATAGAATCGGGATTTCTTTCATCGCGTGATCCCGCGCCAGGTGAAATCGCCCTTGTCTTCGACGACCGCCGGTTCATCGTCCTTGCAGGCACACTCGAGCCCAATCAGGCGATCAGTGCCGGGGCGCCCGAAATAGCGAACAAAGCCATTAGGCACGTGGTTGTCTTCCTCGGTCTCGAGCAGATCGAACTGAGCACACACCCAAGGCGCGTCAGCTGTTGTGCACCGCTCGGGCACTCGATTCATCGGCTGCAGGCTGATGCTGACGTGAAACTCTGATCCCTCGTCCATTCCGCCCTCGGCGGCAGCGGCCTCCACTGCGCTGATAACGTAAAGAGCAGATGGCCAGTGATACCAGGTCTCGCTCTCAAAACCGCGCGCGACGCGTGCGTCTGGAGCGGGACCCTGAACCCAGCCGGATCCGGATGGGCGCCGTGGCTTAATAATTGAATGTTTCATTCCTTTGTTCCTTTCGCCGCGGTGGCAAGCGCGGCAGTGATTGCCCCGGAAACGGTATCGACTCGGCATCGACGAAGGAACGCTTCGCTTCGCGAGCTGGGAAGTGGTTCATACACCCATTCGCCGCGTTTCGACAGGCATTCGCGGCCCTTCATGACCCTCCGGCGATCGGGCCCACCGACCTGCCGTGCGCGTTGGACTTGCTCGCACGCGCACCTGGTCAATCGCCGACATAGCGGCGCTCAACGACATGTGCCAGATCCACACCGACTTTCGCGATGTCCTGCGTGATAGTCGTGAGGCAGCGGCCAGGGGATACGATCTCGACCGAAAGTGCCGCGACTACCGGAACAGTCGGCTCCCGCTGGTCAGCGGCGTGCTGATGCGCAAACGCTAGGATATTCACCTGCCCCCTCAGTACTACCGACAGCGCAACGAGCCCACAGTGCAACTAGGACGATGCGAGCGGACAGCCGCAGTTAGCGCCAGTGCATCGGAGCCAGATGCGAACAGATCACCGCCGCCAAGGACACCGCAGCGCTCCAGACCTGTTCCATCGCGGCCCCAGTCATCACTCCCACACCCGACGATAGAGATGCAGGTCTTTCGACCACGCAGCGAGATTTTTCCAGATCTTCTTAAGCGCGACGCCCGACGATCTAGCCGCCTCCTCAACAGCTTTAACCACAACCGGCACAGGCACCTCATCCAGAATGACGGAAACCTGCGGCTCATAGCCGGCGGGAATTTCTCCCGTTGCGAATGCGCGAGCAAGTTGGGCTTCCGTCAGCTTCCCCTTGTAGCTCACGTTCGCGCTAACGGATGCCTTGAACAGCCCCTTTTGTTCGGGCCTCGGACTGGCCGTCAGTTCGATCCCAAGAACAGTGAGAAGCGAGATAAGTTTGTTGATTCCCAGATCCTTCACCTTGCCAGTCTCAAGCTGGTTGACCGTGAACCGGGAGAGCCCGCTAAGCTTCGCGAGTTGCGCTTGCGTCAGGTCGAGCTCCGCCCGCCGTCTCGCGACTGACTGACCAATCTCGTAGAGTTGCATGATTACTCCTGCGCCAGAACGGAAAACACGATATCGAATATGTAAAATATATCCTACATTTTTGCGCAGGTATCTCGGCCGCAACATCTAATTGATCTGCCAGTTCCGTAACGTGTAACGTCGCCTCGCTATCAGACTAAACGCGCCCAAGCGCACGCAACAACGCACCGCGGCAGTCTGATACGATTTCTACAACATACGGACGGCTCTCGCAGCAACGCCAAGGAGATTGCTTTGCAATTCAATTCGGCCATCGACCCGGACATGCTCCGGGCTTATGAGGAAACCCATTATCGTGTCTTGGGCGATGCCCCGGTAACGCTACGTGTAGGGCACGCCAATCCCGATCTGGCCAAACTTCATCGGACCTTCGGCGTCGACTGTAGTGCGTTTATTACCGCGGCGAATCCGTTGAGCACATTGACCAGCACAACGGTGAACGCGGCCCGGCAAGCTGCACTTGCTGAGCAGCTTGCAATAATGAGCCTGCGTTTTATCGAAGGGATCGGCGAGCATCCTTCGGGAACATGGGCGGGTGAACCGAGTTTCCTCGTCCTTGGCCTGAAACTTAGTGATGCCAAACAACTTGGTACGAGACACGCGCAAAATGCAATCGTATGGTGCGGTTCAGACACCGTGCCTCAACTGATCCTGCTACGATAATTCGTGCAAGCGGTTAATGTGGCGCACCCTAAAATTCTCAGACCAGTGCCGCTATCAAGAACCCGCGTAGATGTTGCAGAAGCTGTACGGCCCGACACAGGCTTCGTGACTCGGGCTGCCCATATTCGCCGAGCGCGACGAGCTGGCGCTCGAGCCGGCTGCAACGCCGCCATAGGCCGACGCGCCTTGCTTTGCCTGCGTGACCTGATTTGTATAGATGCGAGCGACATCGGGATACGACGCGTTGCTAACGCGCTGTGACCCGTCTTGTTGCGCTTCAACGAGTTGCTGACGGACATCGGCGCGCGTCAGTCCTTGAGACTGAGCAAATGCGCTTGACGATGCGAGAACAGCGGCGGACATCACGAACAGGGCGATCTTTTTCATTTTCGACTCCAGAGTGTTTAACGGGTTGGTACTAGGGCGAACCCATTTTTTTCCCGTCTATTCCGGATAAATCGAAAATAATTTGCGAGGGTGCCGGGCGACGCTTAGCGCTGAGTTGCACTCGTCATTAGTGTCAGATCGAGGACTACCAGCCGTCGCGTGCGATTGCTTCTTCTGTACGATACGGTGTCGGCGCGTCGTACACGCCTTGACGCATGCACTCAGCACACCATCGTCGCGTGGCAACTTCCGCTTGCACGTCCCAGCTATGTCCGAACGCGCATTCCCATCGCAACGGCGTGATGGCATCGACATAGCTCGCCGACAGCAATCTCCCGCCCCGCTCCTCAGCAAGCGCCTTGAGACGCTCGGTATGCTGCTCGCGGCGCTGCGAAGCGCAGTTCATGCAGCGCACGTTCTGCGCGGCGCTGACGCCGTCGTCCCACGCGTGGCCCGCGCTCGCATTGCCAGCCCGCGTTAGCCATTTCATGGGTCCCAAGCGTTGCAAACGCCACCGCCCGGTCCGCGCGATGGCTTGCCGCCAGCGCCATGAGTGCCTCGCGCTCAGGCGCGTGTCTTGATTTGTGGTGATCCATCGGTATGGGTACCGCGATGTTGAAACGCCCCGCCACGCGACTCAATGCTTTCCGCCGCCCAGCGCTTCCGATCGCGACGTCGTCGTCACGATGCCATCGGGGCCGAAATGCGCATTGAACATGGCGTCACGCGTCACGCCGCCCTCTTCCCAATGCCAGCTCCACACGCGCTCTTGCTTGAGCGGATATTCGGCGATGGTCGTCGGCTTGCCCAGCAAGCGCCGCACTTCGTCCTGCGACATGCCCGGCCGTATCTTGGCGATGTTCGCAGCGGTCAGCACTTGCGTGACCGAAACGAACTTGCCGTTACGGTCGATATCGACGAAATAGGTGTTCGTCCCCGCCGGACCACGCGGATATTCGAAGCGCTTCGAGCCGTCGGTATAGTTGCGCGTCGTTTCGGGTTCGCCCATCTGGTCGAGAATCTGCGCCTCGGTCGTCACGCCCGGCGTCAGGTCCTTCAGCAGCAAGGTGTCCGGTTTGACGGCGTTAAAGAACGCTTTGAGCTTGTTCATGGCATCCGCGTTTTGCTGGTCGTTGCAGCCCGCAAGCAGCACGGCAGACACGCACGCGGTGGCGAGCAGGAACCGTTTCATATCGGCCTCGCTCCCGTTGCACGCGCGCTCTGCACCGTGTTCATCAGCCGGCCTTCTTCAATGATGGCACCGGATCCACGGCCTGCCCCGACTTGCGCAGTTCGAAGTGAAGCAACGGCTTGTTGCTCGGCCCGTTCCCCATTTCCGCGATATTCGCACCCTGGCGGACGGTATCGCCTTCCTTCACCAGCAGCTTGCCGTTGTGCGCATAGGCAGTCAGGAAGTCGTTGCTGTGCTTGACGATGATCATCTGGCCGTAAGCGCGCAAACCGCTGCCCGCATACACGACCCTGCCCGCCGCCGCGGCTTTCACCGGTTCGCCGAGCTTGCCGCCAATATCGATACCCTTGCTGCCGCCTTCGCCGAACTTCGTGATCACGTCGCCTTGTGCCGGCCACGTGAGCCACGCGCCCTTCGAGTTGATTGCGGGCGTGCTGGTGTCGGCCGGGGCGCTGTTGTTGCTCGCGGTCGCGGCCGGTGCGCCGATGATCGGCGGCCCGGCCTTCGATGGCGCCGCCGATGAAGCCTGTTTGCTCCAGTCGTCAGCGCTGGCGGCCGTGCCCGTGCTACCCGACGGCGCGACGCGCAACAACTGGTCGATGTTGACCTGTTTGCTTTCGGGCAGGTTGTTCCACTTGATGAGGTCGGACGGGCGCTGCTTTTGCGCACGGGCGATGCCATAAAGCGTATCGCCCGGCTTCACGCGATAAAACCCCGGCCCGGCATCCGCCTGCACCGGCGCGATGGCGGACGGTCCAGCCGCTGACCCGGCGCCCGGCGGCGTAGTAGGGATCACCGCTGGCGAACTCGCGCCGCCCGTGGACTGCTCGACGATAGGCGCGGGCGTCATCGCCGTCCCGCAACCGGCTATCGAAACGGCCACGCCAATGGAAACGAGCGCACCGAGCACTCCCCCGCGGCCGTTGACGGCCCATCCTGAATTACCTGAACGCGATACCGCCATGCTTGCCGTCTTCCCTGACTTCCAGATATTGATATTTCCGGGCTGCTTCCGAGCGCTCAGAACCGCATGCCGGCGCCACATCCGCCAAAAGCCCCGCCGTTCGTCGCGCTGCCGCCGCAGCCAAAAATCCCGCAGCCGGAGAGCAGCGCCGTTACACCCAGCACCGCCACCACCAGCCTGAGACGGCGCCAGTTACGCACCGCTCCCGATTCACTTCTTGTTCGTTCCAGCATTTGCTATAAGACCTCGCCAACCTTCGCCAGCATAAAACATTTAACGTTTATTCACGAAATACCAGCGTCGTTCATCTCGATATTCGAAACACCGAGCCAACAATTCGGCATTCTAACCTTTTACGTTTTGGCGGCGAAGACGCCGGCAGGCCGAATACTTTGCCCGTCATATTCACGCTTTTGAACCGCGCGCTTGAACCAATCAATCAGGCTTAATTACCCGATTTACGCCGCATGACTTTCCACAATGCGCCCAGCGCAATCGGCACGATTGCCGCGCACACGCCGATCAGCGCGATCACGTTCAGGTACTGGCGAATAAACGGAATATTGCCGAAGAAATAACCGAGCAATACGAGCAGCAATACCCAGAACAGTGCGCCGAGTATGTTGAACAATTGAAAACGCGAAGCTTTCATCGCCGATGCGCCCGCTACAAATGGCGCAAACGTCCGCACGATCGGCACGAAGCGCGCGAGAACGATGGTTTTGCCGCCATGGCGCTCATAGAAACCTTGCGTCTTGCGAAGCGCTTCGCGATCGAGGAAACGTTCGAGCACGGGAATGTGGGTATCGAAGACCTTGGGGCCGATCGCGCGGCCAATCCAGTAATTCACCGTGTTCCCGAGGATCGCCGCGATCAGCAGCAGCACGATCAACGCACCGAGATCCATTGATCCGCTCGCCGCAAACGCGCCGCCGATGAACAACAGCGAATCGCCCGGCAGGAACGGAAACACCACGAGTCCGGTTTCGCAGAACACGATCAGGAACAGCACCGCGTACACCCAGCCGCCGTAATGCTGGATGAAAAATCCAAGCGATTTGTCGATATGGAGAATAAGACTCAGGAATGACAGCAGCGTATCCAAAAGAGGGCCTCGACCAAGATGAAATAAGCGGAAAACTGGCAACGACTGCGTGCATGCGCGGGCATATCGTTGCAAAAACGTTGCGATAAAAACAGTCGCGCCATGATACCGAACTCGACGCCCGAAAATTCGCGAAGCGCGGTCTCATTGGCGGGTTTTCACGCCAATCGGCCGGTTTGCGCCGCTCCGCAACGCGTAGACCAGCTCGCCGTTCGATGACTCCGGCGAACGCGTAGTGGCAGACCGGACGGCGGCGAAATCGTTCACGGGCGTGAAGCTTTATAATTTCGGCATGCCCGATCTCATCGATTCATCCGACACGATTTCCGATTCCGCCGCCGCCGGGCGCTTGCCGCGCGCCTCGCGCGCCATACAGCCACTGCCCGACCAGCTGATCAGCCAGATCGCGGCGGGCGAGGTGGTGGAACGGCCGGCGTCCGTGGTCAAGGAATTGCTCGAAAACGCGCTGGATGCCGGCGCGTCGAGCTTGCGAATCACGCTCGACGAAGGCGGCGTGAAACGCATCATGATCGTCGACGATGGCTGCGGCATTCCCCCCGCCGAGCTTTCCCTAGCTTTGTTGCGCCACGCCACCAGCAAGATCCGCTCGCTCGCCGAGCTGGAAGCGGTGGCGTCGCTGGGGTTTCGCGGCGAGGCGTTGGCGTCGATTGCATCGGTGGCGGAGCTTTTCATCACCAGCCGGACCGCGACTTGCGCGCATGCTACGAAGATCGATGCCCAGACCGGCGCTATTTCGCCGGCGGCCGGAACGATCGGCACCACGATGGAAGTGCGCGAGTTGTACTTCAACACGCCCGCGCGCCGCAAATTCCTGAAAAGCGAGCAGACCGAACTCGGGCACTGCCTCGAAGTGATCCGGCGCGTGGCGCTGGCGAGGCCGGACATCGCGATATCGGTGATTCACAACGGCAAAGCCGTCGAGCACTGGAACGCGTCGGACCCGTCCACGCGCGTGGCAAAAATTCTCGGCGATGTCTTCGCCACCGCGCATCTGCCGCTCGACGAACGCGCCGGACCATTGGCCGTGTATGGCTGCGCCGGCCTGCCCACCGCGAGCCGCGGCCGCGCCGACCAGCAATACTTCTTCGTCAACGGACGCTTCGTGCGCGACAAGCTGCTGACGCACGCCGTGCGCGCCGCGTATGAGGACGTGCTGCACGGCAACCGGTATCCGTCGTACGTGCTGTTCCTCGATTTGCCGCCGGAATCCGTCGATGTGAACGTGCATCCATCGAAGATCGAAGTACGTTTCCGCGATTCGCGCTCGATTCACCAATACGTGTTCCATGCGGTGCAGCGGGCATTGGCGCGTAACGCGGGGGCATCGCCGGAAACGACGGCCGGTGGTCACGCCGCGCAGCTGGAGCCGACGGGAATCGCTTCGTTTAGTGCACGGCCGTATGCGGGCGCGGGTTTCGGTGGTGCGCTGAACAGCGACTCAACGCCCGGGCAGAGAAACGACACCGGTACGAACTGGCTGCGGCAATCTCGGATGACGCAAGGCAATCTGCCGGTTGCGCAGCCGCTGGCGCTCTACGACGCGCTGTTCGGCCGCCGCGATGTGAACGCAGGCACGCCGCAGGGCGCGACGCTTGCCGGCAGCGTAACGACAGACACCTATTCCCCGAATCAGCCCAGCGCTCCGCTCTACGCCTCGATGCCCGGCGCGCCGGATATGGCTGCCGATGAGCAGCCGTTGGGCTTCGCGCTCGGCCAGATTCACGGCATCTATGTGCTGGCGCAGAATGCGCAGGGTTTGATCATCGTGGACATGCACGCGGCCCACGAGCGCATCCTCTACGAGCAGTTCAAGAACTCGCTGGCTGACCGCGCAATCGCGGTTCAACCGTTGCTGATTCCGGTGACGATGACCGTCGATGCCGTCGAAATGGGCGTGGTCGAGGAAGAACGCGAAGTACTCGACGCGCTGGGATTCGATCTGGCGATTCTGTCGCCGGGTTCGATCGCGATCCGCGCGGTCCCTGCGCTGCTGAAAGATGCCGATTTGCAATCCCTCGCGCGGGCGGTGATTTCGGATTTGCAGGCTTACGGCGGCTCGCGGGTGTTGACCGAGCGCCAGCATGAATTGCTCGGCACGCTCGCCTGCCATCATGCGGTGCGGGCAAACCGGCGGCTGACGCTGGACGAAATGAACGGCCTGCTGCGCCAGATGGAAGCCACCGAGCGCGGCGACCAGTGCAACCACGGCCGTCCGACCTGGTTCCAGTTGACCCTCGGCGATCTCGATCGACTTTTCATGCGCGGACAATGAGCGCGCGGCGAATTGCTTGTTTGCTTGGGCCGACAGCATCGGGGAAAACGGCTGCGGCTTTGGCGTTCGCACAGCGCCGGCCGGTGGAAATCATTAGCGTTGATTCGGCGCTGGTTTATCGCGGCATGGATATAGGCACGGCTAAACCGACTGCGGAAGAACGCGCGCTGGCGCCGCATCATCTAATCGATATCATCGATCCGACTGAATCGTATTCAGCTGCTCAATTCCGCAATGATGCGTTGAAGCTGGTGGCGGAGATTGAAGCACGTGGACGCATTCCGTTATTGGTCGGCGGAACCATGTTGTATTACATGGCTTTGACGCGCGGCTTAAATGATTTACCGGAAGCGAATCCGGAAATGCGCGCGGCACTCGATGAAGAAGCCGCACGCGATGGCTGGCCGGCCTTGCATGCGCGACTGGCTGCGATTGATCCGGAAACCGCAGCGCGACTCGCGCCCAACGATTCGCAGCGAATCCAGCGTGCGCTGGAAGTGTTCCTGCTGAGTGGCAGGGCTTTATCCGCGATATTGAAAGACCCGAAAAAGAGTCAGGAAAGCGAACCTGAATTTGTCCCGATCGCGCTGGAGCCATCAGATAGAAGCGTGCTGCATAAGCGGATAGAAAAGCGCTTCGACGATATGTTGAAAGCGGGCCTGATTAAAGAAGTCGAGGCGTTACGCGCGCGGGGTGATTTAACGCCGGCCATGCCATCAATGCGCTGTGTGGGATATCGGCAAGTCTGGGAATACCTGGACCGGACTATCGACTACGCAACCATGCGCGATAAAGGCGTGTTCGCGACGCGTCAGTTGTGCAAACGCCAACTGACGTGGCTGAGAAGCATTGAGAATCGAACGATTGTGGATTGCGCCGTAGAAGGCGCCACCGAGGCGGCGCTGGCTCAAATTCAGAAGGCCATTGATGGATAACCAGATCGACGAGAAAACGCTTCAAACCACCGCGTTAATCGCGTCCCGCGTCCGGCGCGCCGCTTCGGCCGCGGCATCGGCAAAATCATCGCCTTTGCCGGCATAGATAATCGCGCGCGAGGAATTGATCAGCATTCCGCCTTTGCCCGACGAATCGCGTCCGGCACGAACAGTCGCTTCAACATCGCCACCTTGAGCGCCAATGCCCGGAATCAAAAGCGGCATATCGCCAACAATTGAACGCACGACCTCAATTTCGCGAGGAAACGTCGCGCCAACCACAAGCCCCAACTGCCCGTTCGCATTCCACTTCTCAGCCGCAAGCCGCGCCACGATCTGATAAACCGGTGTTCCATCGACTTCAAGAAACTGCAGATCCGAGCCGCCGGCATTCGACGTGCGGCACAGCACGATCACACCCTTTCCATCATGTTCCAGGTACGGCTGAACCGAATCAAACCCCATGTAAGGATTGACGGTAACGGCATCGGCTTTATATCGATCAAACGCTTCAATGGCGTATTGCTCGGCGGTGCTGCCGATATCGCCACGTTTGGCGTCCAGGATCACCGGCAATCCCGGATGCCTGGCATGAATATGCTCGATCAACTGCTCAAGCTGATCTTCCGCCCGATGCGCGGAGAAATACGCAATCTGCGGTTTAAACGAACAGGCATAGGGCGCCGTCGCGTCGACAATGTCGCGGCAAAATTCGAAGATTGAATCAGCACGCCCCTTCAACGCACCCGGAAACTTTGAAGGCTCCGGGTCGAGCCCGACACAAAGCAGGGATTGGGTCCGCGACCACGCGGCATTGAGCGATTCGATGAAAGACATGGGCATCCGGGGCGAGAAGGCTGAAGAAGGCTGATAAGCGATGCCGCATTTTAACGCGCCGCCGCCACGTTCCTTCACGCGCAGCGATCCCGCTAATCGCTAACGCGCCGCCACCGCCGTCTTGCGCGCTTTCTGCCCTGCAGGCTGCTTCGGCCGTCCACGCCGCTTCGCTTCCCCCGACCGTTCAACCGTAAAGCTGAACTCGCGGGTCAGGCGCTCGCCTGGCGCCAGCACCGTCATGCCGTGAGCTGCGCCGCCGCCGGGCAGATTCACCGCGTTGATCGGGTGATCGACGGGTTCAAAGCAGAAGAAATTCTGACCAGCCGGCGCGTAGAGCACGTAGTAGTCGGTATCGGCGCAAATGGTCAGCGACAAGCGCCGCTTCGGCCACATCACGCTCGTACGCCCGCTCCACCCGGTGAACGCGTTGTTCACCATCGCGGCGGGCATGGGGTAAGCCACGCCGAATTGCCACGCGGGCGGCGCCGGAACGTGACGGATTGGCAGGAAATCGTCGCCGCAAAGCCACAAGCCATCGGCGGCCGCTGACAACTCGGTATCGGCTTCGCGGGTGAGGAACGGATGCAATCCAAGCCCGAACGGCAACGCATCACGCCCTGTATTCTCGACAGAGAGCGTCACCACCAGCGTCGACGCTTCCAGCATGAACGACTGGCTCGCCGTGTACGAATAGGGCGAGCCATTGCGACGATCGAGCGTCAGCCGCACATGCGTCGAGCTCTCGGAGGCCACGTCCCACGCGCCCAGCCAGCCATCGCCATGAAGCGGCAGCGGCTCACCGGGCCGGTTGCACGGCACATCGACACCGCGGCCGAGAAATTGAAACCGCCCGCCGCCGATGCGATTCGAATACGGCAGCAGCGGATAACACGCGAGTTCATTCGGATCGGTGGCCGCGCTCGGTGCGAGGCACGGCCGGAAGACGGGCACGAGCGCGCCGTCGCTGCGCCAGTCGAAGCGTGTGATACCGCCGCCAAGCGCCGGCGCGACATCGAGACGTAGTTGCGCGTTAGCGAGCGTGATGCAACCGTTGACGCCCGCGCCACCCATCGCGACGACCGACGTGGCGGGTCCCGGGCGAATTGGCGGCTCAGTTGCGGCCGCGAGCTTCGATCGGCGGCTGGGCACGGCTGGCCGGGACGACGCTGGTGGTGGCGTGGAGCTTCCTGCTGGGCGGGCAACGGTCATGGTGGCTGACTCCGAACGAGAGGCGATCAATCCCGTGGTCCTGGCCTGAGGCGCCAGCGTGCCCGGGATGCTGCGGGCAGCGCGTCATGCGCACCGCCTCATATTTTTGCTGCGGCTCTGCAGCGCGACGCGTATAGCGCACGCCGCATCCACATCCGCTCAATGCGTATGGTTATGCCCGCGAAACACCGGCTCGGCGATACCCGTTGCCAACGGTGTCGCAACAAAAATCCCACCCGCGTGCGGATCGTCCAGCAACGCGTCCGCATCTAATCCGACCCGCGCACTCGTGATGTATGCGGTGTCGAGTTGCGCGCCACCGAATGCGACGCAGCTCGGCTGCGCCGTCGGCACGTCGATACGCGCTGTCTCGCGGCCATCGGCGTCATAACGCACTACACGCCTGCCGCCCCACTGAGCGTTCCACAGGCCGCCATCGCTATCGACGGCAGACCCGTCCGGCTCACCGGTCGCATCCGTCAACTCGACAAACACGCGCTGGGCGCCAAACGAATCGTAGTCACATACGCGAATCACGCGCTCCGGCGAATCGCAGAAATACATGCGCGATCCGTCCGGACTGAACGCGATGCTGTTCGAAATCGCGCACTCGCCAAGCGGCAAGCGCTCGAGCGACAAATCCAGGTTCAATCGATAAAACCCGCCAATCTTCTCCGCCGTCGCCACGTCGTGTTTCGTCCCGAACACAAAGCGGCCCTGGCGATCGCATTTGCCGTCGTTGATGCGCGTCGGCAGATCGGCTTCCACCGTCATGATCGTTTCGATCACGCCAGTCTTCAGGTTAAAAAACGCCAAACGCGAAGCCAGGCCGAGCAGTAGCATGTCAGCATCGGCGCATAACGCGAAGCACGCAAGCCGTTCCGGCATGTCGAACGAAACGCTGCTGGCATCGCGGGGATCGTAGCGCCACAGACGCTCGCCTTCAATATCCGTCCAGTAAAAGCGCCCGGTTTCAGCGCACCACGTCGCGCCTTCACCCAGCGCACACTGACTGTCGACCAGCAGATCCGCTTTCATGCCCAGCCTCCGTCAATGACCACTTCCTGCGCGGTCATCATGCTGCTGTCATCCGATGCCAGGAACAACGCGGCGCGCGCGAGATCCACGGGCAGCAATTCGGCATCGATACACTGGCCGTCCTTGATCGCGCGGCGGCCGGCGTCGTCAAGCCACAGACGACGTTGCTTGTCGGTCATCACCCAGCCCGGCACGAGCGTGTTGACCCGGATATTGAACGGGCCGAGATCGCGCGCGAGGCCATTCGTCATACCTTGAATGGCGGCCTTTGCCGTGGTGTAGACCGGGAAATTGCCTTGTTTAAGCATCCAGCTAATTGAGCCGAGATTTACGATCGACCCGCCGCCAAGCTGCTTCATGTCGTCGATAACCGCCTGCGCCGCGAAAAACTGATGGCGCAGATTCACCGCGATACCCGCGTCGTAGGACTCGGGCGTGACGTCCTCGATCTTGTGACGCTTGTCGTTCGCCGCGTTGTTCACGAGCACGCCGATAAGCCCCAGCGTGCTGCGAACATCGGCGATGCCTTTGCGCAACGCGTCGATATTCGTGAGATCGACGCGCAGGAACATGGGCCGGAACTGACCATCGGCCAGATCCGCGCCGAGCTGATCGGCGAGCGCCTCGCCGGCGTCCGTATCGATATCGAAGAAGGCGACCTTCGCGCCCTGATCGAAGAAATGCTCGACGAACGCCGCGCCAATGCCCGTTGCGCCGCCGGTGATCAGCACGACTTTTCCGGCAAGGCTCGGATAGCGCGCGAGGTTTTTATCGACTGAACTGGCCATTTGCTTCAACCCCACATTTAGTCTCGTGAGCCGCGATTCTTCAACTGATCGAGCAGCACTGCGGCAAGCAGGATCGCGCCGCGCACGAGGTACTGATAGAACGCGTCTATGTTCATCAGGTTCATCACGTTCTCGACCGTACCCATGATCAGCACGCCGATCACCACGCCCGAGATGGTCGCGCGGCCACCCAGCAGCGACACGCCGCCGAGCACGCACGCGGAAATCACGTTGAGCTCGAAGCCGTCGGCGGCGTTCGGTTGACCCGACGTAATCCGTGACGCCAGGATCACCCCGGCGAGCGCGGCCACCGCGCCCTGGATCAGGAAAATCCAGACACGCGTGCGTTCTACATTAATACCTGCCAAACGTGACGCTTCCGCGTTACCGCCGATCGCGAGCGTATTCCGCCCGTACACCGTCTGATTCAGCAGCACGCCGAACACGATAAAACAAGCCAGCGTGACCCAGATCGGCAGCGAGACGCCGAACATGGTCAAGCCGCCAAGCGCAATAAACGTATCCGACGACACGCCCACCGCCTGCCCGTGCGAGACGATAAACCCAAGCCCGCGCACGACTTCCATCGTAGCCAGCGTAGTAATCAGCGCGTTGATCCGCAAGTACGCAATGACCGCGCCGTTCACGAAACCGATCGCCGAGCCCGCCGCCACCGCCGCGATAATCGCAATAAACGTGTTACCTGTCGCGTTCAACACCATCGCGCAAAGCACGCCGGCGAACGCCACCGTGGACCCGACCGACAAGTCGAAATCGCGCGAGGCGAGGCAGAACATCATCGTGCAAGCGACCATGCCGATCTGCGAAATCGACAGGGCCAGGCCGAGCATGTTCTCGATCGAGAAGAAGTGATCGACCGTGAGCGACATCGTGATGAACATCAAGACGAAGATCACGACGAGACTGTATTCGGTGATCTGCTGCCACCACTTCTGCTTGTCGTTTTTCGCTGGCACCAGCGTGTTGGTAATGTTTTCCCTGACTTCCATGATGTCCTCCATCTCCACTTTTTGCTTCAGGCTGCCTTCGCAGTCGGTTCCGATTGCACAGGCAGCGCAAGATTCAGCACTGATTGTTCGTTCGCGGTGCCACGCGGCAATTCGCCCGCGATCCGCCCTTGCCGCATCACCACGATCCTGTCCGATACGCCGAGCACTTCCGGCAACTCAGACGAAATCATCACGATCGCGCAGCCGCGTTCTGCCA
The DNA here is from genome assembly GCF_964252755.1 of Caballeronia sp. LjRoot29. NCBI lineage: Bacteria > Pseudomonadati > Pseudomonadota > Betaproteobacteria > Burkholderiales > Burkholderiaceae > Caballeronia > Caballeronia sp. LjRoot29. The sequence continues at coordinate 96,803 of NZ_CAXUPU020000009.1, forward strand.
GTTGATAGATCACGTTATAGATCTCGTGCTTCGCGCCCACGTCAATACCGCGCGTGGGTTCATCGAGGATCACGACTTTCAGTTCCGGCTCGGCGAGCCAGCGCGACAGAATGGTTTTTTGCTGATTGCCGCCGGAGAGAAAACGAATCTTCTGCTTGCGGCTCGGCGTCTTGATCTTCAGCAACTGGATGAAACGCTCGGCCGTTGCGGCTTCTTTCTTGCGATCCAGGAAGAGCCCGGCGCGCAAATAGTGCCGGCGACACGAGATGTTGATGTTCTCGGACACCGACGCCATGGCCACGATGCCTTCTTCTTTCCGGTCTTCAGGACACAACACGATGCCGTGCCTGATCGCTTCGCCCGCGCTGCGAACCTTGATCGGCTTGCCATCGAGTGTGATCGTGCCGGCCTTCTTGTGATCCGCGCCGTAGACCAGGTGCATCAGCTCGCTGCGCCCCGCGCCCACCAGTCCGAAGAAGCCGACAATCTCGCCGCGGCGCACTTCAAAACTGGTCGGTTCACGCAGCGAGTGACCTTCGATATTCGTCACGGCGAAACGCACGTCGCCGAGCGCACGCGGCTTGTAATCGTAGATATCCGAAATTTCACGCCCGACCATTTCCTGCACGAGCGTATCGCGCGGAACCTCGGCGAGATTCGGGTGCGACGCGATCTTGCGGCCATCGCGGAAAATCGTGCATGTATTGCACAGCTCGTAAATCTCGTCCATGCGGTGCGAGATGTAGATCAGCGCGCGGTTGTCCGCTTTCAGATCACGCACGAGCTTGAACAGCACTTCCGTCTCGCGATGCGACAGCGACGACGTGGGTTCGTCGAGCGCAATCACGCGGGCATTGCGCAGCAACGCCTTGCAGATTTCCACCATCTGCCGTTGCGCGATGGAAAGCTTCTTGAGCTTCGCGTTCGGGTCGAGATCGACACCCATTTGCAGCAAGCGCTCGCGCACATGCCTTTTCCCTTCGCGCTTGTGCACCCAGCCGAACGTGTTCGGCAAAGAACCGAGCAGCAGGTTCTCGGCCACCGTGAGATCGGGCACGTACTGCAATTCCTGGTGAATCACCGCGATACCCGCCGCAATCGATGCAGCCGCGCTACCGAATTTCACCTCGTTGCCATCGATCAGGACACGCCCGGAATCCGGCTGATATTCACCGCCCAGCACTTTCAGCAAAGTCGATTTGCCCGCGCCGTTCTCGCCCATCAAGCCATGCACTTCGCCGGCGTTGACGTCAAACGACACGCCGTCGAGCGCGCGCACGCCTGGAAAAACCTTACCGATATTGTCAAAACGCAGCGTCGCTGACACATCGCCTCCTTGGAATTCGTGCGGATCGCAACGCCTCGAAAGACGCTGCGATCCGTGTTGCTCTACCCATACCTGATACGAAAAGACCTTACTTGGCCGATGCCAGGCCCATCTTCTCGCGCACTTCGCCTACGTTGTCACGCGTTGCCAGCATGCCGGTCGTCAGCGTCACGAGCGGCGGTTCCTTGCCGTCCTTGATCCACGTGTACATGAGTTCCGACGTTTCCTCGCCATGACGCTTCGGGCTGATGATCACCGTGCCGTAGAAGCCGGTCGGGTTCGGTTTCTTGAATTCGTTCAACGCCGAATCCGAGCCGCCGATACCCACGCCAATCATGTTGTCCGCCTTGAAACCACGGCCTTCTGCAGCACGCACGGCGCCGAGCACGGCTTCGTCGTTCAGGCCGAACGCCACCCAATGCTTGAACTGGGTGTTTTTCGTCAACGCGATGTTGGCTGCGTTGAAGGCGTTTTCCGTATCGGTCTTGGCTTGCGGCGCCATCACGATATTGGCCTTCGGAAAGCCCGCTGCAACCAGCGCCTCCACAGCACCTGCGGTGCGGTCATGCGCCGTCGGAAGCTGTTCATACGTCACGTCGATAGCGCCAACTTCGGCCATGTTCCAGCCGCGCTTCTTGATCTCGGCAGCAATGCCATCGCCAACCTGCTTGCCGATGTTGAATGCCGAAATGCCCATGTACGGAACCGATTCAATCGGCTTGCCCGAACCATCGACCAGGCGGTCATCCACCGTCATCATCTTGAGCCCGGCAGCTTTCGCTTTGGCAACAATGCCCGGTCCGAGCTTGACGTCAGGCGTGCAGATCACGAAACCCTGGGCCTTTTGCGCGGCGAGGTTATCGATCGCGCTCATCACCTTTTCGCCCGACGGCGCGCCGATCTTCACCAGGGTGAAGCCCTTCGCCTTGGCCGCCATTTCGGCGAATTTCCATTCGTCCTGGAACCAAGGTTCTTCCGGCTGCTTCACGAGGAAGCCAATCTTGACGTCATCGGCGGCTTGCGCCACCGGCGCCGTGAACAAGGTCGCGCTTGCTGCGGTGGCCGTGGCAACGAGCGTGAGGAACATTCTGCGTTTCATGGTCTGTCTCCTGACTTGACTGTCTAGTTGGTACGAAGGTATTGGCCGCGTCTTGTTGTAGTGACGTCGCACCGCGGCCAGTGCGTCATCCTTTACTGCTGAATCGGTCTAATCGTGATACAGCGCCGAGCGCCCGCCATCCACCGTGATGCAACTTGCGTTGATAAACGGCGCTTCGTCGGACGCGAGGAACACGGCGGTCATCGCCACTTCCTCCGGCTGGCCGATGCGCTTCATCGGTTGAAGATCGAGCGTCGCCTGTTTTGCCTTCGCTGGATCAGCCTGTTCGTTCCACCAGTCGTGCGTGAGTTGCGTCTCGATGTAACCCGGCGCGATCGCATTCACGCGAACCTGCCGCCCCGCGTATTCGATACCCAACGCCCGCGTCAATCCAATCACGCCATGCTTAGCCACCGGGTACGGAAAACAACCCGGGATGATCTTGAACGCGTGCGTAGAAGCAATATTCACGATGCTGCCGCGCCCGCGTTCGACCATGCCCGGCAACACCGCGCGGCAGCCGTTCCAGACGCCGTCGAGATCGACGGCAAAGCAACGGCGCCAGTCATCGTCGGTCATGGTCAGCGGATCGCAGAACACGTTGATGCCCGCATTGTTCACCAGCACGTCGACCGGACCGAACTTCACTTCGGCTTCACCGACCGCGTTCTGCACCGAAGCGCTCTGCGTCACATCCGTTTGCACCGCGAGCACGTTGGCCGCTGTTCCGATCCGCGCCGCCGTTTCCCGCGCTAACGCAATATCGAGTTCCGCCAGCACCACCGACGCGCCTTCGCGAATGAACGCGCCGGCAATCGCCGCGCCGATGCCGCGCCCGGCGCCGGTAATGACCGCGACCTTGCCTGCGAGCCGGTTCATTTCTTCTGGCCTCGCGCAACCGCTAATCCATTGATGAACGCCTTCGCGTGCGAGGCCGTGGTCGCTGCGCTCTGACCGGGTTTGTACAGCGCTGAACCCAGACCGAAACCATTTGCGCCCGCCGTCAGGAAAGGACCCATGTTGTCCGGCGAGATTCCACCGACCGGCAAGAGCGGCACTTGCGCCGAGATCACCGCGCGCCATGCCTTCACCACATGCGCGCCAAGCTGCTCGGCGGGGAACATCTTCAATACATCCGCACCGTTTTTCAGCGCGAGGAATGCTTCGTTCGGCGTTGCGACACCCGGCGAACACGCAAGACCTTGCGCCTTCGCGGCGCGCACGACATCGCCGTCGCTATGCGGCATCACGATCAACTCGCCGCCGGCATTCTTCACTTGCGCGACGTAATCCGGATGCAGGACCGTACCCGCACCGACGATCGCGTCGGCGGGAAGTGCCTTGCGGATCGCCGTGATGCTGTCGAACGGCTGCGGCGAATTCAACGGCACTTCCATGATCCGGAAGCCCGCTTCGTACAATGCGAGGCCGTGATCCGCCGCGTCCGCCGGCGTCACGCCACGCAGGATCGCGATCAGCGGACACAGACCGAACGCGGCAGCGAGGCCGGCGTGCGGCGTGTAAGGCGCGGGGAGGTTGATATCGATTTGCATGGTCCTGCTCCTAATTAGATGCGCTCGCCGTCGACTGGATCAGCCCGGCTTGCAACGCGATCCGATGCAACCCGCGCTCGGTTGCGTGCGCGACGGTCCGCGCATCGTGGCAACCGAAGCGCGCGAGCGCATGGCGATAACGTTCGCACAGCGCGTCGTTACCAATCAGCCTTAACGCCTTGCCAGCGAGATCCGTTTGCTCGCGCGCCAGCACTTCGTTGAGGCCGCGTAATTCGTGGCCGATCAACAGGCCCGAGAGGTAATCCGCTTGTTGCTCCGGCTGCAATTGCCCGGTCAGTCCTAACGTGCGAGTGCTGAAAATCGTCGCGAGCATTCCTGCGTGGCCTGAGTCCTTGGCGGTATCGACACCGCGAATGAACGCGTCCAGATCTGGCTGCACGGTCGCGCGCATCGTGCGGCCGAGGATGGTGTGATCGCGCAGGGCGCCGAACGTCTCGCCGGTCATGAACGTGTAGAACCGCTCAATGCGTCCCTTCGATACCACCGCCCACTTCGCATGCGTTCCCGGCAAGCCGATGAGACCGCCGTGCGGTCCCTGATCCAGCGTGGCGTCGCTTGCGAGCGCACCGAAAATCTGCGTTTCTTCGCCGCGCATCACGTTGGGCAACGTGCCGTCTTCCAGCACGCCCGGCACGATGTGAACCGTGACACCCTTGAGCGTTCTCACGCGCACGATGCCCGCGACCAGCGCGGCGGGATCGGCGGGCGTGGACACGTACGGCGCTTCCATCCAGCCTTGCGCGCTGCCAACCATGCCCGCCGCGATCACCGGAAGCGCTGCACTGCCGGCGAGCCATGCGCCGCAGGTTTCTTCGAAGACCGCGTCGAAGCCGCCTTCTGCTGCGGGCTTCGGCAGATTCATGATGCCCGCCGACGATGCCCGCGTATCCAACACCGCGCCGCTTGCGTCGAGCAGATAAGCCCTGAGCGACGTGGTGCCCCAGTCGAGCGCGATGAGCGCCGGTGCTTCGTCAGCGCGGGCTGATTGCGTCTCGGCCGATGTGTCGATCCGCGTCATCGTTTGATCCTGCGTGTTGCGGGCTGCGGAACACGCCAGCCGAGTTCTTGCGAGATCGCGCGCGCTTCGCGCTGCACGACCGGAATCAGTTCTTCCATGCGCTCGGACGGCATGTAGGGAATCGTGCTGGCCACTGACAGCGCCGCCACGATCGCACCCGATGCATCACGCACCGGCGCCGCGACGCAGCGGATCGATGCTTCGTTTTCCTCGAGATCGAAGGTGAAACCGCCTTGCGAATAACGGGTCATGCGCTGGATGAAGGTATCGATGTCAGGCTGGTGATCGGGCTTGAAACTCACCTTCGCGAGCACGCGATGCGACGCCTCCACCAGCTTCTTCCAAGTCTCGGGCGGCAGGTCGAGCATCATCGCTTTACCGATTCCCGTCGATGCCAGCGGCATCCGGTGCCCCACGCGCGAGCGCATTTCAAGGCCGCGCGTGCCGGGAATCTTGTCGATGTAGAGCACGTCGTCGCCGTCGCGCACACCGAGGTGAATGGTGTCGTGCGTGTGTTCGGCGAGCACTTGCAGATGCGGACGCGCGACCGCGGTGAGCGGCATTTGTTCGAGCGCGATGGTGCCGAGTTCGATCAGCTTCGGCCCGAGCAGATAACCGCCGCCGACCTGGCGCAGATAGCGCGCTTGCACCAGCGAGCTCACTAGCCGATGCGTCGTGCTGCGGGTGGTGCCAAGCGCCGCGCCGATACTGCGCAGATCGCGCGCGCCGCCGGCTGCGGCTTCCAGGATCGCGAGGCCGCGCAGCAGCGTTTGCGTGCCGGCTTGCTGGGGCGTGAGGTCGAGCAATGCGGCGGCCGAAGCCTGGGCGTCGTTCGGCTCGTTCGCTTCGTTAGCGGCGTCGGCTGGTTTTGTCTCGGGCGACGCCAGCTTGCCGGCTGTGCGGTCCATCGACAATTCATGCTCGATGGCGGGGTTCAGGGTCTTGGTCATGGCACTCGATGTTCGCGGCTTGAGGATGATTGAGCGTTCGTTCACGACGCGCGCTTACCGGGCCGATAGCGCGCGGAGAAGCGTCGCGCAGGAAACGGCGCGGGGAATCATCGATAAGGAGTGCGAGACACGCGAATGCGGATGCGAGCGCGCTGGTTGCGCTGGTTGCGCTGATGTCGCTGACGTTGGCATGACTTGTCTCCGAGTGCTTTTGTCGTTCCACACGGCCTACGGGAAAACCCCGGGGGCGGTGAAACTGCCGTTTTGGCTGTGATCGGATTTTAGAGCGGGGCGTCCGGATTATTCAATATGTGATTGATGTGTTCACATATTGGGAGAACGGAATGGAGTTTTCGTGAGGGCATCGAAAACGAAAAACCCCGTCTGGGCGGACCGTCTGGGCGGGGTTTTGGGGTAAGAGTCTGCGAACGTGCGCTGCGTCGACTTATGCGGGTGTTTTTTCTTCTTCCCGAATGGTATCAAGCGCGACACGCGCGAAAAATCCGCTGCGTGTTTCGTGATGCTTGCCAGCATATGCGCCAATCTTTCTAAGGATAAACGCGGCAAGCTGATATTTACTCGTTCGGGCTGGGTATCGAACTTGGCCGGATCGACGTCGACGAGCGCCCAGACCGCGCCCGCATATTCCGGTTGATGCACAAGTACTTCGACCGGCGTAACAGATAGGTCAACCTCCTCACCGCATTCGACCAACGTGGAGATATGGCTTTCGATTGCCTCACGCGTGTTGTGGATCGCCTGCTCGATCGTGTCTCCCCACGGGTGACAGCCGGCAATGTCCGGCACAATCACGCCGTACACGTTGCCCTCGTCCTTGTGGATCGCCACTGGAAATCTCATACATTTCACCTCGATAGGGTGCTGCGATGCTGAAGCAAACCGACGACGTTACAAGCCGGCCGATTTCAAAATGCTTCTCAACGTTCCTAGTGGCAGGTCCGGGTTTAGGATGCGGGACGGTCACCAACCCTGGCTTGCCCGGGTGTTTGAAATGATGATGGCTGCCTTTTGTTCTAATCAAACTCCATCCGTCCGCTTCCAGCTTCGGGATCACGTCTTTTCGAATTCATAGGCGTTTCGGGGATCGTGTGTATTTATACACACGATCCGTACGATACTTGTTTCAACGCCAAATTGAGTGAAAACCGGAAATGATCCAGCAGACCCTTCCGGTACGTCGAGCACGCATGCCCCTCACTGCGGCAACTCCGCCGCCCCCATCCGCCGCGCAATCACCCCCGCGCGCTGCGACAAATACGCGGACCCTCTGTGTTCATCGAAGTATTTCGGCCGCGGCAACATCACCGCGAGCCGTGCCGATTGCCACGCGGTCAGCTTCGACGCCGACGTCTTGTAGTAGTAATGCGCCGCGGCTTCAGCGCCATAAACGCCATTGCCCCACTCCACCGAATTCAGGTAGATCTCGAAGATGCGTTCCTTGTCCATCCAGAGCTCGAGCATCGATGTAATGACAAGTTCCTGCGCCTTCCTCACGTAACTCTTTTCCCGCGATAAAAACAGGTTGCGCGCCAGTTGCTGCGAGATGGTCGAGCCGCCCGCGACTATCTTGCCGCGCGCCTTGTTCTTCTCCCAGGCTTGCAGGATGGCATCGGTTTCGTAACCGTTGTTGTTGACGAAGTTCGCGTCCTCGGACGCAATGATCGCGCGCTTCAGGTTGCGCGAAATCTGGTCGTAGGGAATCCACGTGCGTTGAATAGAAAGATCCGGACGATCCTGCGCAAGCCGCCACGCGTCGGAACGCATGAACGCCGTCGATGAAGGATTGACGAACGTATAAATCCCGACCATCGCGAAGAAGTAGAGCTGCGTGGCAATGGCGGCAATCGCCATGACCGAAATGCCGTAGACAATCCACCGAGCCGGCCCGAGACGAACGGGCGATTTTGTTCTTGTCATCGTGCTTCTTTTGGTTGTGACGGAACGGCGTGCTGATTCACGCACTCAACTAAACCTTCGTCGATAACTCCAGCCTCAACGCACGCAGCACCGCGCCGCTGTCCGGGCGCACCCCGCGCCACAAGAAAAACGATTCAGCCGCCTGTTCGACGAGCATCCCAAGGCCGTCCGCCGAACGCGCGCCGAGGCTTTCTGCATGGCGCATGAACACGGTCTGCTCAGCGCTGTACATCATGTCGTAGGCGAGCGTGCCCGGGCCGAACGAACCGTCATCGCAATCGGGCAGCGAGTCGTCGAGACTGCCGGCCGTCGCGTTCACGATGACATCGTAGGGACCCGCTTCCACGCTATGCGCCGCGCCGCCGGAGAAACGCACATGCGCGGCGCGGGCGGCATCGGAGAAATGATCGACGAGTTGCAGCGCCTTCGATGCCGTCCTGTTCACAATAGTCAGTGCCGCGACGCCGCCATCCAGCATGGGCAGCACGACGCCGCGCGCCGCACCGCCCGCGCCCAGCAGCAACACGCGCGCGCCCTTCAATCCCACGCCCAGGTTCCCTTCGATATCACGCACAAGGCCCACGCCGTCGGTGTTGTCACCGAGCACGCCATCAGCATTGAACGCCAGCGTATTCACCGCGCCCGCGGCAGCGGCGCGCGGCGTGAGCGTGTTGGCGAAAGCGTGCGCGTCGAGCTTGAATGGCACCGTCACGTTCATGCCGCGACCGCCGGATTCGATGAACGCGCGGACATCGTCGGCAAATGCGCCGATGGTTCCCAACACGCGCCCGTATTCGATCGCCTCGCCAGTCTGCTCAGCGAAACGCGCATGGATCCACGGCGATTTGCTGTGAGCAACCGGATTGCCGATCACGGCATACGGGTCCCGAGACGCCCGGCCCGATGTCATCGCGTAGGCTCCGTCGTGTCGGGCGTGCTTTCGCCAGCGGGCTCTTCCGTAGGGGCAGCCGCGGCCTCAGCATCTGCAGTCTCAGAAGCTTCCGCCTGCGCCTCAGCTTCGCTCTCGGCGCTCAAATCTTCCGCTTCGATCAACTCTTCTTCCGCCTCGTCCTGCTGCGCTTCGGCGTCTTGCGCTGAGGTCTGAGCAGGCGCGTCGATCACATGCAGCAAACGGCACGACGCTTCGACCGTGAGTTCATCGAGACTCATGACGTCGAGCATCACCTTCGTCCCACGTGCGTGCACGCCAAGCCCGGGCACGTGCAGCATCAACGGGATTTCATCGAGGCGCACGAGATCGTCCTTTACCACCGACGCCGCCACGTGCTTCTTGTTCTCCTGCTTCAACCAGCGCAGGCACCAGAAATACTCCATGCGCCGCTGATAATCGGCGTAGGCGGAATACTGGTCGTCGAAGCCCTGAACAACGGCGAACAGATCGGCGTCTTTCGGCTTGAACGGCGCGACCAGCGCAGCGGTCACGCCGTGCCGAACACACGCGAGCAACTGCCACTGATTGACCAAATCGACGTATCGGCGCAACGGCGACGTGCTCCACGCATATTGCGCAACCCCCAGCCCTTCGTGCGGAGCAGGCGTGGTCTGCATGCGCGTGCGCTTCGGTCCCGGTGCGCCAAATCCGCGTTGTGACCGATAAATCCCCGGCACGCTGTGATCGTTGAGAAACGCGCCCCACGACGAATTCGCGAGAATCGCCAGCTCGGCGACGATCAGATCGAGTGGCGATCCGCGCCGACGCGGCGTGATCGTGATGTGCTCGCCTTCCACGTAGAAATTGAAGTCGTTGTTGCGCTGCACTTCGCGCCGCAGACCGTACCCAGCGCGCGCTTCCTGGCGTTTTTCGAACAGCGCCTGCGCGAGCGGCCACAGCACCGCGATGTCATCCTTGTGCGGATATTCGCCGCTCCCCGCCGCGAGCGATTCCTCGGTGACGTGCTCGTCCAGATGGTTGTGTCGAAGATTGCTCTTCACGAACACCCGCTCGGCGCGCGTTTCGGTTGCGACAATCTCCTGCGTTTCCCGATTTACGATGATGTAGAGCGACAACGCCGGCCGCATTCCGCCTTCGGCCAGCGTGAACGCTTCCACGACGCTGTCCGGCAGCATGGTGATCTTGTCGCCGGGCATGTACACGGTGGACAAGCGCGTGCGCGCGATTGCGTCGATCATGTCGCCGCGCGAAATCCCCAGCGCCGGTGCCGCGATGTGAATACCCACGCGCACGCGGCCGTCGGCGAGATGCTCGACGGAGAACGCATCATCAATTTCAGTGGTGGTGACGTCATCGATCGAAAACGCCTGCACGTCCGCTTCCGGTAAATCGTCGGGAAGCGGCGGCACGGTGACCGGCGCGAAGCCCGTCCCGTGCGGGAAAAATTCCGACAAGAACCGCGCTTCGTGCAACGCACGCGCCGACGGAATGCCGCCCACTTCCAGCATCAGCCGCGCTTGCGAAATTCCGCGAGCGGCAGCGGCCGCTTCAAGCGCCTTATATTCGATAGAGTTCTTATCCGGCTTCGTCAGCAAACCAATCGCCTTGCCGGCGAGCGCCTCGGGTAACTTGCCGGCGACCAGCTCGTCGACATAACCCTCTTGCACCAGCGCCAGTTGCCGCTTCTTTTCCAGCCCGGCCAGCGCCATCTGCAACTGTTCCTGCGGCGCGCGCTGATATTGCCCGCGGCCCTTGCGGCGGAAATACACCGGCGAACCATGCATTCGCAGCACGAGCGCGGCGCGTTCGGTCGCGCCGAATTTATCGCCGAAATAATCCGCGCCCAATTCCGCGAACGGAAATTCTTCGTCCGGCGCGCACTCCCATAGGAAATCGAGATCGATGTCCTGTGCAATGGCATCGGCCTGTTGCATCAGGTCGGCGGCGTTCGGTTTCTCGAATTCGATCAATACGTCTTTGGCGCGCACTTTCGCGCGCCGCCCGCCCGGCAACTCGACCTGAAACGCATCGTTCTGCTTCGACAGAACGGCGCCGGCCTTGAAACTACCTGATTCCTCAAAAAAAACGTTCACTCAATACTCTCGAAAGACTGTTGGTCGACGCGGCGTTCAGCCGGGTTTGCGTCCCGTACGAAGCCAAGCCAACATAAAAGGAAACGCTCAGGGTCTTCAGGCCGCGACAGCGGGCGGCCGAGCCTCGCAGAACGCGAGCACCTGGTCCAGGTAACTGGGAAAGTCGCTGATCGCGTGATCGCTGCCCTGGATCAGCGTGGTCCGCACGTCCGGGTAATGCGCGAGCATGGTGCGGTAGTCGAGCACTTCGTCGCCGGTGGCTGCAATCAGATAGTAGCGGTCCGGCCGGGTGATCGATGTAACGGTAAGCGCACGCAATTCATCAATATGACGCGGCTCGACCACGATACTGCCGCCGCCATGCCACAACGGCTGTTCGCCGAGATAACCGCTCAGGTCCTCTTGCGGCACAACCGCCGGATTCAGCAGCACCGCGCGCCAGCCGTGTTTTTCGGCGAGCCATGTTGCGTAGAACCCGCCGAGCGAACTGCCGATTACCGTGATTTCATCGTCATGCGCTTGCGCCGCGAGCGTTTCAGCCAGCGCAATGGCTTCTTTCGGCGACACCGGCAACATCGGACATTGCCATTGGTCGATCAGTCCAAGCTCTTCCAGCCGCGCGCGCATCACGCGAGCCTTGAACGATTGTGGCGATGACCGAAAGCCGTGCAGATAAAGAATCACACCCGCTCCTTGATGTCCGGCCGCGCGGACAGTGCATCGAGCAGCTTCTGATGCACGCCGCCGAAACCGCCGTTGCTCATCACCAGCACGTGGTCGCCCGGGCGCGCCGCTGCGACGATCGACTTGACGAGCATCGCGAGGTCGCTGAACGCCTGGGCTTTATCGCCGAGAGGCGCGAGTGCCGCTTGCAGATCCCAGCCGAGTTTGTCGCGGCCTTCGTGCGCGCCGTAGCCGAAAACCAGGTCGGCATCGGCGAGACTGGCCGGCAATTGCGCTTTCATCGTGCCGAGCTTCATGGTGTTCGAACGCGGTTCGAGGACGGCCAGAATACGGCTATTCGCGCCAATACGCGTCCGCAATCCCGCCACTGTCGTTTCAATCGCGGTGGGGTGATGCGCGAAGTCGTCGTAGACGGTCACGCCGTCCACGCTGCCCTTCACTTCCATCCGGCGTTTCACGTTCCGGAACGTGCTCAGCGATTGCGTCGCCTGCGCGGGCGGAACGCCCACTGAACGCGCCGCCGCAATCGCCGCCAGCGCATTCATTCGATTGTGCTCGCCTTGCACTTGCCAGTCGACCACGCCCTGGCGCTCGCCTTCCCAGTAGACGGCGAACTGCTCGTCGACGGCAACGCCATCGCTCGCGGGCAGCGCTTCCCAGCCGCCTTGCACGCCGAAGCGCTCGACGCCCGACCAGCAACCGCGCGTCAACACGCGCTCAAGCGCGGCTTCGCGGCCGTTCGTCACGATCCGCCCGACGCCCGGTACGGTACGCACCAGATGATGAAACTGGGTCTCGATAGCACCCAGATCCGGGAAGATATCGGCGTGATCGAATTCGAGGTTGTTCAGCACCGCCGTGCGCGGCCGGTAATGAACGAACTTGGAGCGTTTATCGAAGAAAGCGGTGTCGTATTCATCGGCTTCGATGACAAAGAAACTTGAATCCGTCAGCCGCGCCGAGATGCCGAAATTCAGCGGCACGCCACCGATCAGGAAACCCGGGTTCATGCCGGCATCTTCGAGCAACCACGTCAGCATGGAACTGGTGGTGGTCTTGCCGTGCGTGCCGGCAACCGCGAGCACCCATTTGCCGTTCAGCACATGCTCGCCGAGCCATTGCGGACCGGACGTGTAAGGCAAGCCGCGATCGAGGATGATTTCCATCAGCGGATTGCCGCGCGTAACGACGTTGCCCACTACGTATAAATCGGGTTCAAGCGCAATTTGCTCCACGCCATAACCTTCGATCAACTCGATGCCCTGCGCCTCGAGCTGGGTGCTCATTGGCGGATAAACGCCGGCGTCGCAACCCGTGACGCGGTGACCCGCTTCGCGGGCGAGGACCGCGAGGCCACCCATGAATGTGCCGCAGATACCGAGGATGTGAATGTGCATAAAGCGTGTGTTCGTGGCGGGAGGGGCCGTTAGCACGGGGGGAATGAGTGAGGTATTCCGGCGCCCGGAGCGGTACATTGTAACCGACGGATGGGCTTGGTTTTGGCCAACGGCGGGCCGGCACCGCCCCGGCCCCAGCCCCCTGACGTGATCGAAAACCTATCTCCGGTATCATTCCGCCATGATTCGCAAATCACATTTCGATCCGCTGCGCGTACGCGAAGAAATCGCCATCGCGGCGGCGCGGCTTATCGCCGAAGATGGCCTCGACTATTCCACCGCGAAGCGCAAGGCCGCCCGCCAGGTCGTTGGCGAAACACGCATTGGCGGCGAATGGCTACCGGATAACGGTCAGATCGAAGACGAAATCCGCGAGTATCAGGCAATCTTCCAGAGCGAAAGCCAGCCCGCCGTCCTGCGCCGCATGCGTGAAGTCGCGCTCGAATGGATGCAACGGCTGCAGCCGTTCAACCCGTATCTGACCGGCGCCGTGCTGAATGGCACAGCAGGCGAACACTCGGACATCCACCTGCAATGCTTCTGCGATAACCCCAAGGAAGTCGCCATTTACCTGCTGAACGCGAACGTTCAATACGACGTCTCCGAGACGCGGCATTTTGCCGGCCGCGGTTACGTCGAAACCCTGAGCTTCCTGATGCGCCCCTCGCGCGACGAAGAGCCCATGGGCATTCACATCGCGCTCTACGACACCAACGACCTGCGCGGCGCCGTTCGCGCGGACGGCCGAGGCAAGCTTGCGCGTGCAAGCGCCACCGCCGTACGCGCATTGCTCGACGAGCCGCCCGCACCCACACCGACCAGCTCCCTATGAATTCAATGCGCATTGTTGCCGCCGTCGTTATCGCCATTGCGGCAACCGGCGGCGGCTTTTACGCCAGCCACCTGATGACGGGCGGTGAAACGAGCCAGGCATCCGAAGGCAGCACGAAAGCAAGCGGCAATGCCGTCGATGATCTCTGGAAAGCGCAGTTACAAACTGCCGCCGGAACGCAGCAGGCGCTGGCGTCGTTCAAGGGCAAGCCGGTCGTGGTGAATTTCTGGGCGTCGTGGTGCGGCCCCTGCGTGAAGGAAATGCCGACGCTCTCGGCGATGCATCGTGAATACGAACAGAAAGGGATTACGTTTATCGGCCTTGGCGTCGATTCCGAGAAAAACGTCAACGCGTTCCTTCAGAAGGTACCGGTCGATTACCCCATCTATATTGCCGGCTTCGGCGGCGCCGATCTTGCCCGCAGTTTCGGCAATAACGCGGGCGCGCTGCCCTTCACCGTGGTGATCGATGCCAACGGTGTGATTCGTTCGACAAAACTCGGCGAGGTCGATCCAAAAGAGCTGAAAGCGACGCTCGACGCCTTATAAGACGGCCGTTTGATCCTCCGCAAATCGATATCGATCGCGGGGAGATGCCGTCATTTCCGGAAACTTTGCACGAAAATACAGGCAAAATGCGGGTATCAGACCCGCGTTGCCCCTTGAATCGGGCGTTAGCCGTGCCGTAAAACTAGACAAAATTCTCTAAAGGGCGCTAAAGTGCGCCCAACTCCGCACAAACCAAAGCCACTATGTCTCGATTGCTGGTCCTGCACGGCCCAAATCTTAATCTGCTAGGCACCCGCGAACCGGAAGTCTACGGGCGGGTAACGCTGGCAGATATCGATAAGGCGCTCGCAGAAAAGGCACAGGCGGCCGGCGCGGAATTGTCTTCGTTTCAAAGCAATCATGAAGGCGCGATCGTGGACCGCATTCAGCAAGCGCGGACCGAACAGGTGGATTTCGTGCTGGTCAATCCCGCTGCCTATACGCACACGAGCGTCGCGATCCGCGATGCCCTTGCGGGCGTGGCGCTGCCGTTCATCGAGATTCATTTGTCGAACGTGCACAAGCGGGAAGCTTTCCGGCATCACTCCTATTTCTCCGATCTGGCCGAAGCCGTGATTTGCGGCCTGGGCTGGAAAGGCTATCTGTACGCGCTCGATTTCGCCCTCGAGCGTCTTGCTACGAACGCTGCGGTGAAATCAGCTGGACAGTCAGCTGAGAAGCCACGCGCTTGAGCCGCGATCCGCTCAAGCCAATTGAACTGTTCGCACAACGTGATGCGGAGGCCGCGTCTGCAGCATCGGACAACGCTCCCGTCAGCGGCACCCAACTACCAAGTCAAGCACCGGAAAAAGCTTCCGGTCACCAAGCATTGAAAGGGGAATTTTCGATGGACCTTCGTAAACTTAAAACGCTTATCGACCTAGTCTCGGAATCCGGCATCTCGGAGCTGGAAGTTACCGAAGGCGAAGGCAAGGTTCGCATCGTCAAGAATGCCGCGCCCGTCTACATGCAGGCTCCGCAGTACATGCAGCAACCGATGCAGCAAGCGCCGCAATACGGTCAGCCGGGCGAAGCAGGCAACGCGGGTGTTGCCGCCGGCGCCCCGGCTACGCCCGCCGCCGTCGTGCCGCAAGGTCATGTGGTGACGTCGCCAATGGTCGGATCGTTCTATCGCGCGCCGTCGCCGGGCGCCGACGCGTTCGTGCAGGTCGGCGATACGGTCAAGGAAGGACAGACGCTTTGCATTATCGAAGCAATGAAGCTGCTCAATGAAATCGAGTCGGACAAGTCGGGCGTTGTGAAGGAAATCCTGGTCGAGAACGGCCAGGCCGTCGAGTACGGTCAGCCGCTGTTTTTGATCGGCGACTAATTTCCCCGCGATGCCGCCGGACCAAAAGCGCACTCAGCTGTCATGCGTCTATCCGGTGGCCGCAGCACTCGGGCGCTCGCTTGAATAGTTTGATTACTCAGACTGACGAGCGAGACGCGCCGCCGATCTCCCAGGACCGCCGCGGGCAACCGTCCGGGCGTTCCATCGATGAGTCGAAACCTTGCTATGTTTGAAAAAATCCTCATTGCGAACCGTGGTGAAATCGCGCTCCGAATCCAGCGCGCGTGCCGCGAACTAGGCGTCAAGACGGTCATCGTCTATTCGGAAGCCGATAAAGAAGCCAAATATGTGAAGTTGGCCGATGAAGCCGTGTGTATCGGACCGGCTCCGTCCAACCTCAGCTACCTCAACATGCCGGCGCTGATCAGCGCGGCCGAAGTCACCGATGCCGAAGCGATCCATCCCGGCTACGGTTTCTTGTCGGAAAACGCGGATTTTGCGGAGCGCGTCGAGCAATCCGGCTTCGTGTTCATCGGACCGCGTCCGGAAACCATCCGTTTGATGGGTGACAAAGTCTCCGCCAAGCAAACGATGATCAAGACGGGCGTGCCATGCGTCCCGGGTTCTGAGGGCGCGTTGCCCGAAGATCCGAAGGAAATCGTGAAGATTGCGCGCGCCGTGGGTTATCCGGTGATCATCAAGGCAGCAGGCGGTGGCGGCGGGCGCGGCATGCGCGTGGTGCACACCGAAGCGGCGCTGGTGAACGCGGTGAACATGACCCGCGAGGAAGCTGGCCGTGCGTTCGGCAATCCGCAGGTCTACATGGAGAAATTCCTGGAGAACCCGCGGCACATCGAAATCCAGATTCTGGCGGACTCATTTCGTAACGCAATCTGGCTGGGCGAACGCGATTGCTCCATGCAGCGCCGTCACCAGAAGGTGATTGAAGAAGCGCCGGCACCGGGTATTGCACGCCGCCTGATCGAGCGGATTGGCGATCGCTGCGCCGATGCCTGCAAGAAGATGGGCTATCTGGGCGCGGGTACGTTCGAATTCCTGTACGAGAACAACGAGTTCTATTTCATCGAAATGAACACGCGCGTGCAGGTCGAGCATCCGGTGACGGAGTTGATTACCGGCGTCGATATCGTGCAGGAGCAGATTCGCATTGCTGCCGGCGAAAAGCTCGCGTTCCGCCAGAAGGACATCGTGATTCGCGGTCACGCGATCGAATGCCGGATCAACGCGGAAGATCCGTTCAAGTTCACGCCGTCGCCGGGACGCCTCACGTCGTGGCACTCGCCGGGCGGTCCGGGAATTCGTGTCGATTCGCATGCGTACAACGGCTATTTCGTGCCGCCGAATTACGATTCGATGATCGGCAAGCTGATCTCGTACGGCGCGACGCGTGAGCAAGCAATCAACCGCATGCGTATTGCGTTGTCCGAAATGGTCGTGGAAGGTATTTCGACCAACATCCCGCTGCATCGCGAGATGATGATCGACGCGAAGTTCGTTGAGGGCGGCACGAGCATTCATTACCTCGAAAACAAGCTCGCCGCGCGCAAGGCGGCGGCTGCCGTCGCTGCGGAAGATGCGGCGCAATAACGCATTAAGCAAGGTTTCAAGAAGATGAGCTACCGGGAATTGATCGCCGAGCTGGACCGGGAACATGCCGAAGCGTTGTCGGATGCGCTGCTGGATTTGGGCGCGTTGTCGGTATCGGTGGAAGACGCCGACGCCGATACCCCCGACGAGCAGCCGTTGTTCGGCGAACCCGGCCTCACGCCGGATCAAAAGGCGTGGAACCGCTCGCGGGTCGTCGCCCTTCTCGCCGATGACGTCGACCCCGCCGTGCTGCTTGCGGCCGCGGCCAATGAGATCAGCTTGAAAGACACGCCGGCCTTCACGTTGCGCGATGTTGAAGATCAGGACTGGGTGCGCCTCACGCAATCCCAGTTCGATCCTATCCCTATCGGCAAGCGGATCTGGGTCGTGCCGTCGTGGCATGCAGCGCCCGATCCCGACGCGCTCGTGCTCGAACTTGATCCAGGTCTCGCGTTCGGTACCGGCAGCCATCCGACTACGCGGCTGTGCATGGAATGGCTCGAGCAATCGGTTCAACAAAACCAGTCCGTGCTCGATTACGGTTGCGGTTCCGGCATCCTCGCGATCCTGGCGAAGAAATGCGGCGCGAACCCGGTGATCGGGATTGATATCGATGCGCAAGCGGTGGAATCCGCGCGCCAGAATAGCGAGCGCAATCACGCGGATGTCACCTACGGCCTGCCCGCCGATCTCCCCGAAGGGCAATTCGACATTGTGGTTGCGAACATCTTGTCGAACCCGCTCAAGCTGATGGCGTCGATGCTTTCAGCCCGCGTGACACCGGGCGGTCGCATCGCTTTGTCGGGCATTCTGGCCCGTCAAGCCGATGAAGTTGCCGCGGTCTATGCACGCTGGATCGACATCAGCGTATGGCAGGAACACGAAGGCTGGGTGTGTCTTGCCGGTACCCGCCGCGAAAGCCTTTAGAATAGCGCCATCGTCCATCTACCGGCCTCTGGCCTTCGGCTACATATGGCGCTGGCAACCCGCTGTCCCCACTGCGAAACAGTTTTCCGTCTGGACCCACATTTGCTCGCACCGCACGACGGCCGCGTGCGGTGCGGTCATTGTCAGGAAATCTTCGATGCAGCGCATTATCAGTTCGATCGCGACGAAACCGTCATGGCCGCGCTGGCTGCAACCGCGCCTAACTACGGAGTAGATCCGGCAAGCCCGTGGGCAGAAAAGTCGAGTGCTGAGGTCTCCGGCGACAACCGTGACGCGCTCGGCATTCCCCTGCATCCGTTCGTCCCCAAAACCGCCCTGGCCCCGCAGGTCGAAGCAGAACCCACTCCCGTTGAGCGCGCTGAACCCCTCGCGGGAAGCGCGGCCGCCGACGCAGTTTCGCGCGCGCGGACGGAGAGTGAGCTTCCGGCGGAAGACCGCATCGAATCCCCGTGGCAAGCGGTGAATCGCGCTGAGACGGACGCAGCGCAAGCTCAAGCACCGGCAGACTCCCCCGCTCGCGCCGAACCGCGCACCGATCCTTTCGTGGTTCGCAACGATGGCGATTCGTTGAAGGAATCGCGCACCGATCCGTTCATCGGCCGCACTGAAAACGAAGCGCTGAACGAGTCCCGTGCTGAGTCGCGCACCGAACCGTTTGTCGGCCGGAGCACGCCGCAAGCAGAGCCGGAAACGCCCCCGCCGCGCCGTCCTGTCGAACCTGTCGATACCCGCATTGCAGCCACTGCGCCTTGGGCAGCAGACCCGGTGGAGCCTCGCTTTGGCAACGCGGCTGCGTCGTCTGAACCTGCTTTTGCGCCCACCTCCGAGCCGTTCCCGGTTATCCGTGAAACGCGTGCGCCGGACCGTTCTGGCATCGCGCGGAAGATCATCGGCTCGCTGATCGCGCTGGCACTGCTTGTCACGCTGATCGCGCAGGTCGCGTGGTGGCAACGGGAGACCGTGATGGTCTACTGGCCCGCCTCGCAAATGCTCTTCGCGCGAGCGTGCGAGCAGATCGGCTGCGTGGTCGAGCCGCCGCGGGATATCGACGGCTTGCAGATTGAAAACTCCGGTCTGCGTCAGGTAGACGGGTCGCACAAGCTTGAACTGAAACTCTCGCTACGCAATCGCTTCGACGTAGCGATCGCCTATCCGGCGCTGGAGCTCACCCTCCTCGACGACAGGAACAACGTCGCGATCAGGCGCGTCCTGTGGCCGCAAGATTACGCGCGTCCGGGCACGGTGATCGGCGCGGGTCTCGCCGCCCGCAGTACGCAGCCAGTCATCGTTCGGCTCGATACCGGCGACGCGGTCGCGGCGAATTATCGCGTGCAGATTTTTTATCCCTGAACGATGCTGACTTACGCGAGTCTGCTGACGCGGGTCCGCTACACGTCTTTCCGCTTGAGCGCTTCCGACGCGTTTTTCCGCGCGTTTCTATAATTAGCCAGTCGCTTTTCCCGCGCGTGTCGCTCGACCGTCCCCGGCCGAACGACGCGCATATTCCCTGAACATCAGACACTTTCTGGAGTAGACATGAGCCAAGTTACCCTCGGCGGCAACCCGATCGACGTGGCAGGCACGTTCCCGGCAGCCGGCGCACAAGCGGTCGATTTCACCCTGGTCGGCAAGGATCTGGGCAACCTGACACTGGCAAGCTTCGCCGGCAAGCGCAAAGTTCTGAACATCGTGCCGAGCCTCGACACGCCGACGTGCGCCACCTCCACGCGCAAGTTCAACGTTGCCGCAGCCGGCCTCGACAACACGGTGGTCGTGGTCGTGTCGGGCGACCTGCCGTTCGCGGCAACGCGCTTCTGCACGACGGAAGGCATCGAAAACGTGGTGACGGCATCGACGTTCCGCGGCCATGACTTCGCGAAAGCGTACGGCGTCGATGTCACGAGCGGACCGCTAACAGGCCTGACGGCGCGCGCAGTCGTCGTGATCGATGAAAACGACAAGGTGCTGTACTCGGAACTTGTGCCGGAAATCAAGAACGAGCCGAACTACGACGCAGCACTGGCCGCGTTGAAGTAAGCATCGAAGACGCGGGTCGCCGGTCGCGGGTCGAAGCGCATCTCTATCCCGATCTGGGTTCGCCCCTCGCCGCGCCGGATAAACACCCGAAGCAAGACAGGTTATTCAGTCAGCCGTGGCGGCTTCGCCTGCCACGGCCGTAAGCGGCAATGCGCATCCGTGACGGGGTGGAACACCCGCTGCGTGACGAATGCGCAGCGTTTCATGCAGGCATGCACGGTACACAGGAACTCAAACCTGCGCGCACTTCACCTTCGTACTTCGATCAATTTAATTTCAGGGAATTCGCCAGTGTCTACGCTCATCTGCGGCTCGCTTGCCTACGACAACATCATGACTTTCCAGGGCCGCTTCGGCGACCACATCCTGCCGGACCAGGTGCACCAGTTGAACATCAGCTTCCTCGTCCCCACGATGCGGCGAAATTTCGGCGGCTGCGCGGGCAACATCGCCTACGCGCTGAAGCTGCTCGGCGGCGACGCAAAGATCATGGCGACACTCGGCGAAGCCGACGCCCAGCTTTATCTCGATCGATTCGACGCACTGGGTTTGTCGAGGGAATATGTGCGCGTGCTGCCCGACCAGCACTCGGCGCAATGCTTCATCACGACCGATCTCGGCAACAATCAGATCACCGCGTTCCACCCCGGCGCGATGATGGATTCGCACCTGAACCACGCTGGCGAAACCAAGGGCATCACGCTGGGCATCGTTGCACCGGACGGTGCTGACGGCATGCGTCAGCACGTCGAGGAACTGGCGGCAGCGGGCGTGCCCTTCGTCTTCGATCCAGGCCAGGGCCTGCCGATTCTCGAAGGTGTGGAACTTCGTCGCATGATTGAACTCGCCACTTACGTGGCAGTCAATGATTACGAGGCGAAATTGCTGAGCAACAAGACCGGCTGGTCGATCGAAGAAATGCTGAGCCGGGTGCAAGCGCTCGTGATTACGCGCGGCGAACACGGTGCGCAGATTTTGCACGCTGACGGTATCGAAGAAATTCCAGCCGTGACGGCGCGCAAAGTCGTCGACCCGACAGGTTGCGGCGACGCGTTCCGCGGTGGTTTGCTGTACGGCATCGAGAACAAGCTGGGCTGGGCAAAAACCGGTCGTCTCGCCAGCCTGATGGGCGCGCTGAAAATCGAACATCAGGGACCGCAGACGTATGCGCCCACCCGCGCCGAGATCAGCGAGCGCTTCGAACTGGCTTTTGGTTCGGCACTCTAACGGTTTTGGTCCGTGCCGTGCAGGAGGTCGAAATGAGCGCGATTGAAATGAGTCATTGAAGCGGATTTGGGCGATGCTTGGGGCAATGACGTGCTCTAGCAGGCTGTTGGCCTTTTCGGGCAACAGCCTGCTGTAATTTTGTGGAGTGAAGAATGAAGATGACAAGTCGTATGGCGCTGGCAGCAGCGCTGATTAGTACCGTCGCCATGACGGGATGCGCCCATAACAGCAGTTCGCCCGACGTCTACACCGCGTCGCAAGCCCAGCGCGAAGAGACGGTCCGCATGGGTACCGTCGACAGCGTGCGCGGCGTGAAGATCAGCACGAACAACGGCCAGCCTAGCGGGCTTGGCGCTATCGGCGGCGGCGCACTGGGCGCAGTGGCAGGCAGCGCGCTCGGCGGTGGGCGTGGCTCGATCGTGACAGGCATCATCGGCGGGATCGCGGGTGCAGTGGCCGGCAATGCGGTCGAAAACGGCGTCGCCACCCAGAACGGACTGGAGATCACCGTGCGCCTCGATAACGGCGACATGCGTGCCATTACGCAAACCGCGACCGGCGAAGTGTTTCAGGCGGGTGAGCGCGTGCGGTTGTTGTCGAGCGGTGGTGTGACGCGAGTGACACACTAACGGATGAACAACGTGCCGGCGTGATTGCATCGATCATGCTGGGGAAGCAGAAAAGCGCACGCGCCTTCGGGCGCATGCGCTTTTTTTTCATCGATGTGTCTGGTGTGCCTCAGGTGTCTTTTGATACGTGTTTGCTGAGAGACCCGCCGCTGCTTCACACCCTCTCCCCATCTGACAGCCGATAAAAAACCCGCTGCCGGCTATCGCCGGGAGCGGGTTTGGACCGCGTAGCACTACGCGGTCACGAGACACATCGCGTGTGTCGAGGCACTGCCGCAGTACTGTTACAGCCTGCGCTTACGGACGGCTGCCCGTCGGGAACGGCCATGCAGCGGCCGGATTCAACGCCGTCTTGACCGTTGCAGCCGGGGCCGGCGCTGCAGGTGTCGTTGCCGTCGTTGCCGGTGCTACAGCAGCCGTCTTCTTCGCAGCGGCAGCCTTCTTGGCCGGAGCCTTTTTAGCGACCGGAGCGGGTGCTGCAGCAGGAGCCGCAGCCGGTGCAGCAGCTACGGCAGCCTTCTTCGCAGCAGGGGCAGCCTTCTTGGCGGGCGCAGCCTTCTTGGCGGCCGCCTTTTTGGCAGGTGCCTTCTTAGCAGGCGCCTTTTTAGCAGCGGCCTTTTTAGCGGCAGCCTTTTTGGCAGGGGCCTTTTTAGCCGCAGCCTTCTTGGCAGGCGCCTTTTTAGCCGCAGCCTTCTTAGCAGGCGCCTTCTTGGCCGCTGCCTTCTTCGCCGGAGCCTTCTTGGCTGCAACCTTCTTCACTGCAACTTTCTTGGCCGCAACTTTCTTCGCCGGAGCCTTCTTGGCTGCTACCTTCTTGGTTGCAACCTTCTTCGCTGCAACCTTCTTCGCCGCGACCTTCTTCACTGCGACTTTCTTGGCTGCGACCTTCTTCACTGCAACTTTCTTGGCTGCCGGCGCCTTCTTCGCTACCGTTGCCTTCTTGGCAGCCGTTTTCTTAACAGCCGGTTTCGCTGCAGCTTTCTTTGCGACGGATTTCTTGGCTAATGCCATCATTTTCTCCTTCAGGTTTCAAGATGAGAGTCAGTTCAAACAACACCCTTCGTCAAAACCCGCTTCCCGCGTGGGCTTCTCAGGACGCACGCTGCGAAGCGGATTATTCATCGGCGTACGCTGATGGAGCCTGCTTACGCTAATGAATACGGCAAGGCGCGCGGTGCCACAAGGCACCGCGCGCCAAATTAAGTCAGCACCAGAAGAAGGTGCCGGCAATCGCTTGATCGGGCCGTCGGCGCTGCCGACGGCATATTTCGGGGGGAAGTTTGCCCGTCCCACTGAAGGGTCCGCAAAACGCCTGTCATCTTTTTGGGCTGTTAAGCCGCAAGGCGCACTTTGCATCAGGCGACCGTTCTCCTAAACCTGTTGGCCGGCGCGCGCGCAATCTTGATCGCACGCAATGGCGCCGGTTTGCCATTCATCCCGCATTCATCCTGCGCATTTGTCCCGCGCGTTTGTCCCGTCTACTCGGCGCCCGCTGCGGGCGCCCGGTCTTCATTTGATTCGTGCATCTGATGCGGGCGGCAATGCGTCCATTGCCGCCGGCTGACGTTGATTCGCTGACTGTCTTATTCCCAGGTCAGCGCGCCGCCCGTTTGATACTCAATCACTCGCGTCTCGAAGAAGTTGCGCTCCTTCTTCAAGTCGATCATCTCGCTCATCCACGGGAACGGATTTTCTTCGTTCGGGAACAGCGGGTCGAGGCCGATCTGCTGGCAACGACGGTTACAGATGAAACGCAAATAACTCTTGAACATGGAAGCATTCAGACCAAGCACGCCGCGCGGCATGGTGTCTTCTGCGTACCGGTATTCCAGTTCGACGGCTTCCTTGAAGATCTCGCGGATCTCCGCGCGAAACTCCGGCGTCCATAGTTGCGGCTCTTCCAGCTTGATCTGGTTGATCAGGTCGATGCCGAAGTTGCAGTGCATCGACTCGTCACGCAGGATGTACTGATACTGCTCCGCCGCGCCCGTCATCTTGTTCTGGCGACCCAGCGCCAGGATCTGCGTAAAGCCGACGTAGAAGAAGAGCCCTTCCATCACGCAAGCAAACACGATCAACGACTTCAGCAATTTCTGGTCCGCTTCAAGCGTCCCGGTCGTGAAGGCGGGATCGGTGAGCGTGTTGATGAACGGAATCAGGAACTCGTCCTTCGCGCGAATCGAGTCAACCTCGTGATACGCGTTGAAGATTTCGCTCTCGTCCAGACCCAGCGATTCGACGATGTACTGATACGCGTGCGTGTGGATCGCTTCCTCGAACGCCTGGCGCAGCAGGAACTGCCGGCACTCGGGCGCCGTGATGTGGCGATACGTCCCGAGCACGATGTTGTTGGCAGCGAGCGAGTCGGCCGTGACGAAGAAACCGAGGTTACGTTTCACAATCCGGCGTTCGTCGTCGGAAAGGCCGTTCGGGTCTTTCCACAGCGCGATGTCGCGCGACATGTTCACTTCCTGCGGCATCCAGTGGTTAGCACAACCCGCCAGATACTTTTCCCACGCCCACTTGTACTTGAACGGCACCAACTGATTCACGTCGGTCTTGCCGTTGATGATGCGCTTGTCCGCCACATTCACCCGCTTTGCACTGGCCGCCGCGATGTCGCTGGCGCTGGGTGCTGCGGGAGCAACGAAGTCGCTCGCAAAAATATTCGGTGCGGCTGATGTTTGATGAGCCGTTTGAAGAACGCCATGACCAGCGGCTTGCGTGGCTGCATGCGAAGTGACTGGAGCTGCAGCGCGCGATGCTTGGCTGACTGCTTGGCTGAAACCCGCAACCTGCCCCGCCGGGTTACGCAACGTGTTGTGTTGCGAACCATTCGAGGGAGTTACGGCAGTGGTCTCGTCATCCCAGTTGAGCATAAATTCTCACCATCAATTTAGATCGGTTTGTACCATCTTTCCATGAGCGATAAAAGAGCTTGCCCATAAAAATCCTGTTTTAGTGTTGACGCTGCTACTTGCATACAACACTTTGCGTTGAGCTCACTGCTTGAAGCTTCATGCGAAGTCTCTTTGAACGTGTTCGATGCAGTGCTTGCTCAGTGCTCCTTCAAGCTCTTTCAGTGTTGCTTTTGCTTGGAGCACTGCATCGTCCGGCTCTGCTGTGAATCGTGCTGCATGCTGTGTTGCGTTGGGTCTTACGTTAGGTCTTGCGCTGGATCTTGCGTGCGAAGTTAGCGTGGTCGTGAAGCGTGGAAACTAAAGTGGAAACGCAAGCGTGAGATCGAACAGCTTGCACTGCATGACTGCTTCGATAAAAACCCGGCGTGTCTCTCTCGCGTCTTTCGCGTTTCACTCACCTTCGCGACTCGTTCGAAGCGGTTGAAACAGCCTTCCGATCGTGAGCTTCGGCGCTTCGCTTCAAGCCACTTTTCGAGTGCGTCGCGGTGCTGAAAAATCCGTTGCACCGAGCTTGCGATTACACGTGTCTTGCAGCGGAAAAGAGTGGTCGGCGCGTCTCGTTTCCATGTCGAAAGTGTAGCACTCGATGCCGTCATCGCAAAGGCAAAACCACAAAATATTGGGTGTTCTACGCTCGTGACGACTACCTATAGTGCAAACGACTACGTCATGCAAGAGCTGATTTCGAGCGTGAAAATACGCTTTTGTAACCACTGGAAGCGTAGGCAGATCATCCGCCCGCAGTCGCTTGCACGCGGCCTCTCAACCTCGCTGACTGCGCAGCGGCGTCAGCAATTCGCGCAAGTTGTTGTGATCGATTTCGTGCATCAACGCGAGCAGCCGGCCAAGTTGTCCTGCAGGAAAACCCTCACGCGCAAACCATGCAAGATAGTGACCGGGCAGGTCCGCAAGCAAGCGATCCTTGTACTTTCCATAAGGCATTTTCTGCGTGACGAGACGCTGCAAATCTTCCGGGTCCATCGTCGTTCTCCTCGGGTTTTATCGTCGCTGAATGTCGCTTGCGCGTCGGTCATGTCGGCACTTCGCGATGTCGCTGTCATGATATCGATGCCATAATCCCAGCTTCCCGCCGCGAAGAGATCCCTTCCGTTCTCCATGTCGCTAGCCATCAAAGCTTTCGTTGCCCCTCTCATCGTCGCCTGCGCGATGTTCATGGAAAGCGTCGATGCCAACGTCATCGTCACCGCAATCCCCGAAATGGCCAAAGCATTCGGGCGCGATCCCGTCACGCTGAAGATCGCCGTCACCAGCTACGTGCTTGGCCTCGGGGTCTTCATCCCGATCTGCGGCTGGGTCGCCGACCGCTTCGGCGCGCGCACCATCTTCCGTCTCGCTATCGGCATCTTCGTCGCCGGCTCGCTCTTGTGCGCCGCGTCCACCTCGCTGATCCCGTTCACGCTCGCGCGCTTCGTGCAGGGCGTCGGCGGCGCGATGATGGTGCCGGTCGGGCGGATCATCATCTTCCGCTCGGTACGCCGCTCAGAATTCATCCGCGCGATGAACTACCTCTCGCTGCCCGCCATGCTCGGCCCCGCCGTCGGGCCGCTGCTGGGCGGCTTCATCACCACCTATCTGCACTGGCGCCTGATCTTCTTCATCAACATCCCGATCGGCATCCTTGGCATCTACCTGACGAACCGTTACATCGGTAATGCGCGCGAGCCGCATCCCGGACGGCTCGACTGGTTCGGTTTCTTTTTGTCAGCAAGCGGCGGCACATTGTTCCTGCTCGGGCTCTCGTTGATCGGCGGCGAGCTGGTCTCCAACCTGACCGCGACGAGCATGACGCTGGGCGGCGTGGCTTTTCTCATCGTGTATTTGCTGCACTCGCGACGCGTAAAAATCCCGCTTCTCGATTTGCGTTTCCTGCGTGTGCCGACGTTCCAGGCGAGCGTGATGGGCGGCTCGCTGTTTCGCATCGGCTTGGGCGCCGTGCCGTTCCTGCTCCCGCTCGCGATGCAGGAAGGGCTCGGCATGAGCGCGTTCAAGTCCGGCTCGATCACCTGCGCGTCTGCGTTCGGCGGCATGTTCATGCGCTCGCTCGCGTCGCGCGTGCTGCACCGGTTTGGCTTCCGGCAGACGCTGATGGTGAACGCGGCGCTGTCGGGTATTGCGATTGCCGCCTGCGGCATGTTCTATCCGGGAACGCCGACGTGGGTCATCTGGTCCGTCGTACTGCTGGGCGGTTTTTTCCCGGCGTTGCAATTCACGAGCCTCAACTCGCTGACGTATGCCGAAATCGAAAGCCGCGACGTGGGCCGCGCGACGAGTCTCGGGAGTTTTATCCAGCAAGTGTCGCTGGGGTTGGGCGTGACAATCGGCGGGATCGCGCTGCAGATTTCGCATGAGCTGCAGGGACATCCGCACATCGTCTGGTCGGATTTCTGGCCGGCCTTTGTGGTCGTCGGATTGTTCTCGTTCCTTTCGATACCGATTACCGCGAAGCTGGGACACGACGCCGGGCACGAGATATCGAGAGGCACGCGCGGGTGAAGCGGTGTGCGGGGCTTGGTTAAATGCGGTGACAGCACATCCAGCCCAAGCCCAAAAGCCGATTGCGGAAAGAGCAATTGCATCGGTCCCGTAAGCCGAATCTCAGGCTCTGCAAGCAACGGGAACTCAGCAACCACAAATACAAAAGGCCGGTTCCGAATTCGCCTGCCCTTTCCGCTGTGGAAAGAACCAACGTTTCGTACCGGCCGTCAATCCCACCGACTATCCGACTAGCGAGAGGCCGATTACATCGGCCTCTCGCCCATTACAACTTACTGGCAAGCCTCGCACTCGTCGAAGCCCGCATCGCCCGGACGCATCATGCAAACCGGACCATCGGCTTCCTGTTCCGCCGCAGTGGCAATCGCCGGCGCCGCAACCGCAGCGGCGTTGAAACCACCCGTCGACGATCCATGCGAACCCTGCGAACCGAAACCGTTGCCGTTCGCGCCTGAAGCACCGCCCTCGCCGTTCCCCGAATTACCCGACGGCACCGAGTTCAGCTGACCGTGAGCGACCGTCGACTTCTCGACGTGGGTGGCAGCCATCGTGCGGAGGTAGTACGTGGTCTTCAGGCCGCGCAGCCACGCCAGCTTGTACACCTCGTCCAGCTTCTTGCCCGACGCGCCGCCCATATAGATGTTCAGCGATTGCGCCTGGTCGATCCACTTCTGGCGACGCGATGCCGCTTCCACCACCCACGTAGCATCGAGTTCGAACGCCGTTGCGTAGATTGCCCGCAGGTCAGCCGGAACCCGGTCGATACGCGACAACGTGCCGTCGAAGTACTTCAGGTCCGAGACCATCACTTCGTCCCACAGGCCGCGTTCCTTCAGGTCACGCACGAGGTAATCGTTCACGACCGTGAATTCACCCGACAGATTCGACTTCACGTACAAATTCTGGAACGTCGGCTCAATACATGCCGACACGCCGATGATGTTCGAAATAGTCGCGGTCGGAGCGATTGCCACGCAATTCGAGTTGCGCATGCCGTAGGTGGCGATCCGCGAACGCAGCTCGGTCCAGTCCATCGACGCGCTGTCGTCCACTTCCACGTACCCGCCGCGGGCTTCGGCCAACAACTTCAGCGAATCCTGCGGGAGAATGCCGCGATCCCACAGCGAGCCGCGATAGCTCGAGTAACGGCCGCGCTCTTGCGCCAGTTCCGTCGATGCGTAGTAAGCGTAGTAGCAGACCGCTTCCATCGATGTATCGGCGAATTCGACTGCTTCCTTCGACGCATACGGCGTGCGCAGCAAGTGCAGGCAGTCCTGGAAGCCCATGATGCCCATGCCGACCGGACGATGCTTCAGGTTCGAATTACGTGCTTTGGCGACAGCGTAGTAATTGATGTCGATCACGTTGTCGAGCATGCGCATGGCGACGCTGACAGTGCGCTTGAGCTTCTCGTGGTCGAGCGCCAGCGTGCCGTCGGCCTGATTCTTCATGTGCGCGACGAGGTTCACCGAGCCGAGGTTACACACGGCGATTTCGGTGTCGCTGGTGTTCAGCGTGATTTCCGTGCACAGGTTCGACGAGTGGACAACGCCCACGTGCTGCTGCGGCGACCGGATGTTGCACGGATCCTTGAACGTGATCCACGGGTGACCCGTTTCGAACAGCATGCCCAGCATCTTGCGCCACAGTTGCGCAGCCGGAACCTTCTTGAACAGCTTGATCTCACCGCGTGCGGCTTTCTCTTCATACGCCACGTACGCTTTTTCGAACGGTGCGCCGAACAGGTCGTGCAGGTCCGGGCAGGTTGCTGGCGAGAACAGCGTCCAGTCGCCGCCTTCGTGAACGCGCTTCATGAACAGGTCGGGAATCCAGTTCGCCGTGTTCATGTCGTGCGTGCGGCGACGGTCATCGCCCGTGTTCTTGCGCAGTTCCAGGAATTCTTCAATGTCCAGATGCCACGTTTCCAGGTACGCGCAGACCGCGCCCTTGCGCTTGCCGCCCTGATTCACCGCGACGGCCGTGTCGTTCACGACCTTCAGGAACGGCACCACGCCTTGCGACTTGCCGTTCGTGCCCTTGATGTGCGAACCGAGCGCACGCACGCGCGTCCAGTCGTTGCCCAAGCCGCCCGCGAACTTCGACAGCAGCGCATTTTCCTTCAGCGCTTCGTAGATACCGTCGAGATCGTCGGCCACCGTCGTCAGATAGCACGACGACAATTGCGAACGGCGCGTGCCGGAGTTGAACAGCGTTGGAGTGGACGACATGAAGTCGAAGCTCGACAGCACGTTATAGAACTCGATTGCCCGCGCCTCGCGGTCAATTTCGTTCAGCGCCAGGCCCATTGCAACGCGCATGAAGAACGCCTGCGGCAATTCGATGCGCTTGGTTTCGTTGTGCAGGAAGTAGCGGTCATACAGCGTCTGCAGGCCGAGATAGCCGAATTGCAGATCGCGGTCAGCGTCGAGCGCGGCGCCCAGGCGCTTCAAGTCGTACTGCTGGAGTTTTTCGTCGAGTAGTTCCGCTTCCACGCCCTGCTTGATGAACAGCGGGAAATATTCAGCGTAACGCGTGGCCATTTCGCCTTGCGAGACGTCTTCTTCCAGGATTTCGCGACGGATGGTGTGCAGCAGGATACGCGCGGTGACCTGGCTGTACGCCGGGTCCTTTTCGATCATGGTGCGCGCGGCAAGAATGGCCGAGTCGTAGACTTGCGCCATCGGCACGCCGTCGTACAGGTTCTTCACCGTTTCCGCGACGATCGGGTCAGCGTTCACTTCGCTGCCGAGATTCACGCACGCTTCGTTGATGCGCGCCTTCAACGCGTCGAGATCCAGCGGATGCGACACGCCGTTATCGATCACGTTGATGCCCAGCGCGTTCGCGCGCGTTTCCGGTGCATGCGCGCGCTCTTGCGTGCGCTTCTCGCGATACAGCACGTATGCGCGCGCCACGTTGTGCTCGCCGCCGCGCATCAGCGCGAGTTCGACTTGATCCTGGATATCTTCGATATGAAACGTACCGCCGTTCGGACGGCTGCGAACCAGCGCCCGGACCACGCTTTGCGTCAGTTGTTCGACCAGCTCGCGCACGCGCGCCGAGCCTGCGCCCTGACCGCCGTTCACCGCAAGAAACGCCTTCGTCACAGCGATGGAGATCTTCGACGGCTCGAACGACACCACGGTCCCGTTGCGGCGGATGACTTTGTAGTCGGCCAGTGTGGCGTCCGGCGCGAGCGAGCTGTTGCTCGGCTGCTGACCCTGTACGCCGATGGGCCGCACGGAGGCGCCCTCGTAGGAAGTCGTGGCGTTGTCGGTGGTTTGCATGTGCAAATCTCCAGGTGTTCGATAGTGCGGAACGTCCGCGGATTGTTGAGATGCGTGCCGCGCGTGGTGGTCGCCTGATGCTGCTTTGTTGCTGCTCACTACTGCGTTTTCCTACCTTGCCAACCACGCACGACGATGAAATTGAAAACTGAAAATGGCTTTGCCGGGAAAATCGCCGGTGCCGTTCTTGCGTCTGGTCCAATGATTTTTCCATGGACCAGTACGCTTCAAACCGACGAAGACAACCTCTCTTGCGACGCCTGTTTGCCTCGGTCTTTCAAACTGCATGCCGACGTTTTTACGCGACAAATCAGTTGCTTATCCGGTGTTTTCTTCTATGGCCGGGAAAGCATACGGCGCCGGCTCTACGAGCGGGGCGCCGCTTGGACAACACAACATATAGTGCGAAATACGTCCCTGAGCACCAAGTATAGTGGCATTCCGCACAGTCTCAAAAACTTTTATTTGCTGAAGAATAGCCTTGGAGGGTTGACTTTTGAAATGCCAAAGTCAGATAAGGGATAGCGCGCCAAGGTGCCGGGAACACACGCAAACTCGCTGCAATGCAAAAAGAAAGCGGCGCGGATTCATTGGCAGCGATCAGGCATGGCTGGCGCCAATCCAGCGAACGATGGCAAGCCGCAGCGCGTCAAAATAGCTCACGTCGCTCAGTGACTCACTTGCAATCAAGGGCAAGCGAGCATCGAATCAAACGTCGGCGAGATAGGGAAAGTACCGAGGCGGAAGTTGTGTATCGCGTTGCAATCGCGACCATTCAAAGTACGGGCCGGGATCCGTTTTACGACCCGGTGCGATGTCCGAGTGACCGGCTAGTGCTTCGATCGGATAACGTCGGGTGAGCGCCTGGATTACATCGTTGAGCGACGTGTATTGCGCGTCCTCGAACGCACATCGATCACTGCCCTCCAGTTCGATGCCCACCGAAAAGTCGTTGCATCGTTCACGGCCGAGAAAGCTCGACACGCCCGCGTGCCATGCGCGCTCGTTGCACGACACGTACTGCTCGATGCGGCCATCGCGATGAATCACGAAGTGCGACGAGACCCGCATGCCGCGCAAGTGGTCGTAGTACGGATGTGCGTCGTGATCGAGACGGTTCTGGAAGAACTCAGTGATCGCGTTGCCGCCGAATTCATCGGGCGGCAAACTCATATTGTGAACCACAACGAGCGTGGGCTCGATCCCCCCCGGACGCGCTTCGAAATTCGGAGACGGCAGCTGCAGCGCCGCCGTGTACCAGCCGTCGGCATCGATCAGACCAGCCACGCTCATCGGGCGTCGCGGCCGGTGGGATGAGAGGCGTAGCGATGGGCGTGATCGGAACAACAGAAGCGATGCCCGGCCGCGACAATCGCTTCGCTACTCGGCGTATGCACGCCGCATTCGGCGCAGCGCACGAGGGCATCAGGGAGTTGCGGCGCGGAGCTCGAAGCCGATGGGCCACGAGAAGCGCGCGTGGCGCCTCCACCTTGTGGACCTGTTTGCGCGCCGGCGGGAGCCTGGGCGCGCTTGAGCTTCTTGAACAGCCACTGGCTCGCGAAGAACACAAAAATCAGCAGAAGAAGTTGGCGCATGATCTTACTAATAGTAGAGGCAACAAATGCCCGGGGTTTCGGCTAACCGCGTCAAACGACCGCTCGATGCAATAACACTTCAAACACGAAGCGGCTGCCCACATAAGCGAGCAGCAACGCGACGAACGAAGCGAGCACCCAGCGCAACGCGGCGCGACCGCGCCAGCCCGACACGCGGCGAGCGGTCAGCAGCGCGCCGAACATCAGCCACGACAAAATGGCGAACACGGTCTTGTGATCGAGTTTGAACGCTTTATCGACGAGTTGCTCGTTGAACGCGACCCCCGAT
This sequence comes from Caballeronia sp. LjRoot29, assembly GCF_964252755.1. NCBI lineage: Bacteria > Pseudomonadati > Pseudomonadota > Betaproteobacteria > Burkholderiales > Burkholderiaceae > Caballeronia > Caballeronia sp. LjRoot29. The sequence goes on from NZ_CAXUPU020000009.1 coordinate 129,522, forward strand.
ATAAGCGTGAGCGTCAGCAGCACGAAACCCGCAGCAATCAGGCGGAACAATAATTTTTCCAGCGTGAGCAATGGCGGGAGGGTATCGAGCCAGCTCGACACCCAGCTATTCGATGTATGCCGCGTGCTCGTTCCGCGCATGTTCTGCAGACGCTTTTCGACCATCAGCATGAGGATGGCGTGAAGCGCGGCAATCGCGAACAGCCCGTACGCAATATTCGCAATCAGGAAGTGCAGCTTGAACATGGGCGCAGCGGCATACGGCAGCACGCGTACGCCGCCAAAAATCAGCGGCATGACCGAAGCCACGCAAGCTAGCGGCAGCACGAGCAAGCGCAAGCCGTCGAGCGGAAAGAAAAAGCTTTCTATCCAGTAGATGCCAGCGCCCAGCCAGAACATGGCGGAGAGTGCGAAGGCGAAACCGAACACCATCGCGTTCTGCGGAAAGATGGTGGTGTGCAGCAAGACGCCGTGTACGAGCAACGCGACGCCGAGCAACACGCGCCCCATCGCGCTCATGCCTGACGCCTTCGATGCCCGGCCGCGCCGCATGGAGTCGGCCATGCCGGGGTTCATTCCGGTCGTCATGCCACCCGCCAGGCGACCGCCCGCCGGCATGCCCGCCAGCGCCGGCTCGACGGCCGTGTTGCGATGCGCGCGCCAGCCAGCTACGGCAAGTCCGCCGTAGAGAAGCGCAGTGAGGGCATACAGTACAATATCCATGTTCGAAGTTTACACCAGGCCCTGAAGCCACGACGTCTTCCCCCTCTTGCCAGGTCGTCTTGAAGCAAGAGCCGCCAGGACGCCGGTACTCATACGCTCTCACACGCTCCCATGCTCGACACACTCACTACACGGATGGCGCGCGTCGTCAAGACGCTGCGCGGCGAAGCCCGGCTCACCGAGGCTAACACGCAGGAAATGCTGCGCGAAGTACGCCTGGCGCTGCTCGAGGCCGACGTCGCGTTGCCGGTCGTGCGCGAATTCATCGCGAAAGTGAAGGAGAAAGCGCTCGGCGAAGAAGTGCTGTCCAGCTTGTCGCCGGGTCAGGCTCTCGTTGGCGTGGTGCAGCGCGAGCTGACGGCGATCATCGGCGGGGATTACGAGGGTAAGGCCGTCGAGCTGAATCTCGCGGTCACGCCGCCGGCAATCATCCTGATGGCCGGCTTGCAAGGCGCGGGTAAAACCACCACGTCAGGCAAGCTCGCCAAGCTGCTGCGCGAGAAACACAAGAAAAAAGTGCTGACGGTTTCCGTCGACGTGTATCGTCCGGCCGCTATTCAGCAGTTGAAAACGGTGACCGAGCAAGTCGGCGCGGACTTTTTCCCGTCGGAGCCGGATCAGAAACCGGCCGATATCGCCCGTGCGGCGGTGGATTGGGCGAAACGCCATTTCCACGACGTGCTGATCGTCGATACGGCCGGCCGGCTCGGTATCGACGAAGCGATGATGAAGGAAATCGCCGAGCTTCACGCCATCCTGAAGCCCGCGGAAACGCTTTTCGTCGTCGACGCCATGCTCGGCCAGGACGCCGTGAACACCGCGAAGGCGTTCAGCGACGCGCTGCCGCTGACCGGTGTGGTGCTGACCAAGCTGGACGGCGATTCACGCGGTGGCGCGGCGCTTTCCGTGCGCCATGTGACCGGCAAGCCGATCAAGTTCGTGGGTGTTGCCGAAAAACTGGACGGGCTGGAAGTGTTCCACCCGGACCGGATGGCGAACCGGATTCTCGGCATGGGCGACATCCTTGCCCTGGTCGAAGAAGCGCAGAAAGGCGTGGACGGCGCGGCTGCGCAAAAGCTCGCCGATAAAGTCAAGAAAGGCGGCGATTTCGACCTGAACGACTTCCGCGCACAACTTGCGCAGATGAAGAACATGGGCGGTTTGTCGTCGTTGATGGACAAGCTGCCGGCGCAGTTCCAGCAGGCCGCGGCGGGCGCGAACATGGGCATCGCGGAAAAACAGATGCGCCGGATGGAAGGCATCATCAATTCCATGACGCTAGTGGAACGCGCGAAACCCGACCTGATCAAGGCGCAGCGCAAGCGCCGTATTGCAGCGGGCGCGGGCGTGCAGGTCCAGGAAGTCAACCGCATGCTCGCTCAATACGAACAGATGCGCGGCATGATGAAAAAGCTCAAGGGCGGCAATCTGCAGAAAATGATGCGCGGCATGAAGGGCATGATGCCCGGCATGCGTTGAAGTTTTTGGTCTCGGCCCAGCTTCGATTTTTTTGGCCCGCGTTTCGTTGAGGAACGCGGGTTTATTATGTGGTGGCGCGCGCTCTGCGCCTCGTTTCCCTTTTGTAGCTCTACACCCTCGCCGCCTGCCCTATGAATCGCGAAGAAGCACTCCACATTTTCAGCCACTCCGAAGAGATTGTTTCGGCGCAGGACGTGACCGCGTCGATCGAAAGCATGGCGAAAGCCATCGGAGCGAGCACCGGCGAAGAGTTTCCGCTTGTGCTGTCCGTCATGGGTGGCGCGGCCGTGTTCACCGGCATGCTGCTGCCGCATCTCGACTTTCCCCTTGAGTTCGACTACATCCACTTGACGCGGTATCGGAACACGACCAAAGGCGGCGACAAGATGGAATGGCGCGTGGCGCCGGCGGAAGCGGTGAAAGATCGCGTGGTACTGGTGCTCGATGACATCCTGGATGAAGGCGAGACCATGGCCGCTATCCGCGACCGCATCATGGCCATGGGCGCGAAGAAATTCCTCTCAGCCGTGCTGTGCGAGAAGCTCATCAATAAAGAGAAGCCGTTGCGGCCGGACTTTTGCGGCTTCGAAGTGCCGGACCGGTATGTGTTCGGCTGCGGCATGGACGCGAAGGGATACTGGCGCAACCTGCCGACCATCCGGGCGCTGACGGAAGGCGCGTGATGTGTCGCTGAGGATTGAGGTGCGGCGATTGGCCGCGTCAGCTACCTAGCGGTGAACGCAAGGCACCGAAGATTAAAAGGCCGTTTCAACGTAAGTTGAAACGGCCTTTGTACTTTCATCGTCCGGAACATCTTCAGTCAGCTCAGCTACTCGCAGCCAACTGATGCACAAACGTCCGTATTCCGGTGAGGATCATTTCCACCGATATCGCGACCAGCACCAACCCCATCAGCCTTTCAAACGCCGTGACCGCGCGTTCGCCCAACCAATGCTGGATCTTCTCGGCCAGCACCAGCACGACCGCGCAGACCATCATGGTGACCGTCAGCGCGCCGACCCATTCCCACATCTGCCCGGGTGCCTGCGATGTCAGCAACATCACCGTCGCCAGCGCCGACGGACCGGCCAGCGCGGGAATGGCCAACGGCACGATCAGCGGTTCGCCACCGCGTGAATCACCGCCCATCGGACCATCGGGATGCGGAAAAATCATGCGCAGCGCGATCAGGAACAGCACAATCCCGCCGCCCAGCCGCAACGATAAATCCGTCAGGCTCATCGCGCGAAGAAAGCGGTCGCCGACCAGCATGAACACCAGCAAGATCCCAAAGGCGATGGCAACTTCCCGCAAGATCACCACCCGCCGGCGTTCCTTTGCCACACCACGCAATGCGTTGATGAAGATCGGGATATTGCCGAGCGGATCGGTGATCAGGATGAGCAGCACCGTCGCCGAGAGGAAGTTGTACTGCACGTTACTGGGCCACTCCACGGGCCAATGCAGCGCGCACCTTCTCGATCACGATGTTGGCCGCGTCGTCCACCGGCAGCAATGTAGCTTCAGCGTCGCGTCGTGCCTGGTATTCGAGCTTGCCGTCCTTGAGTCCGCGGTCACCAATCACCAGCCGGTGCGGCACGCCAATGAGTTCCCAATCAGCAAACATGACGCCGGGGCGCTCGCCGCGATCATCGAGAACCACGTCGATGCCCGCAGCCTGCAGCGCCGCGTAGAGCTTGTCGGCTTGCTCGCGAACGGCGTCGCTGCGGTCGTAGCCCATCGGGCACAACACGACTTCGAACGGTGCAATCGATTCCGGCCAGATGATGCCCTTGGCGTCGAAATTCTGTTCGATCGCAGCGCCCAAAATGCGCGTGATACCAATGCCGTAGCAGCCCATTTGCATGGGCGCGGGCTTGCCGTTTTCATCGAGGAACGACGCACCCATGGCATCCGAATACTTCGTGCCGAGCTGGAACACGTGACCCACTTCAATGCCGCGGCAAATTTCCAGCGTGCCCTTGCCGTCCGGCGACGGATCGCCGGCCAGCACATTGCGGATGTCCGCCACGACCGGTTCCGGCAGATCACGTCCCCAGTTCACGCCGGTGGTGTGATAGTCGACTTCATTCGAGCCCACCACGAAATCGCTCATGTTCGCGACCGTCCGGTCCGCGATCACCTTGATCGGCTTCTTCGTATTGAGCGGGCCGAGATAACCGGGCGGCGTGCCGAATGTATCGATAATTTCAGCTTCGGTAGCGAAGCGATAACCCGCCAGACCTGGCTGCTTGTTCGCCTTGATGTCATTCAGCGAATGGTCACCGCGCAACATCAATAGCCAGATGGTCGGCTCGGCACCTTCGTTTTCCGTCGCGAGGATGATCGACTTGATCGTGCGTTCCAGCGGAATGTTCAGCAGTTCCGCGACCGCTTCGCACTTCGCCTTGCCCGGCGTGGCCGTCTTCTTCATCTCTTCGGCAGGCGCCGGGCGCGTTGCATTCAGCGGCAGCGCATCGGCGGCTTCCACGTTTGCGGCGTAATCCGAGGTCGGGCAATACGCGATAGCGTCTTCGCCGGTATCGGCGATCACGTGGAATTCATGCGAACCGCTGCCGCCGATCGAGCCGTTATCGGCCGCGACCGCGCGGAATTCCAGGCCAATACGCGTGAAAACACGCACGTAGGCATCGAACATCTTCTTGTACGACTCGGCGAGGCTCGCCTGGTCGCGATCGAAGGAATACGCGTCCTTCATGATGAATTCGCGCCCGCGCATCACGCCGAAACGCGGCCGGATTTCATCGCGGAACTTGGTCTGGATCTGGTAGAAATTGACCGGCAGTTGCCGGTAGCTCTTGATCTCGCGCCGCGCGATGTCCGTCACCACTTCTTCGTGCGTCGGTCCGAGCACGAAGTCGCGGTCATGGCGATCCTTGATACGCAGCAATTCCGGACCGTACTGGTCCAGGCGTCCCGATTCCTGCCAGAGTTCGGCCGGTTGCACGCCGGGCATCAACAATTCGAGCGCGCCGGCCCGGTTCATTTCTTCACGCACGATCGCTTCCACCTTGCGAATGGAACGCAGGCCGATAGGCAGATAGCTATAGATACCGCCTGCCACGCGGCGAATCATGCCCGCACGCATCATGAGTTGGTGGCTGACGATTTCCGCGTCGGTGGGAGCTTCCTTCAGGGTGCTAATAAAGAAACGGGATGCTTTCATTCAAAAATTTTCCAATGCGGGAGCGCGTCGATTGAATGGGTTTGTCGCCCAAACCTGCGGAACATGCAGAACGTGCGGAACAAGTGAACGACGGGACAGCGATGCGGTAAGGCGTTAGCCACCCGCCCCAGCATCCCGGGCACCGAAGCGAAACGAACCCCGATTCGGGTTCGTGCCGGTGCGCCAGGCCCGTTATCTGTTTATAATCAAAGCAATTTTAAAGGATTCGAAGGTGGTTGTATGCTGGATCGTGAAGGCTTTCGCCCGAACGTCGGCATCATCCTCTTGAACGCGCACAACGAAGTGTTTTGGGGCAAACGGCTGCGTGAACATTCCTGGCAGTTTCCGCAGGGGGGCATCAAGTACGGCGAGACCCCCGTGCAAGCGATGTATCGGGAGTTACACGAAGAAACCGGTTTGCTTCCGGAGCACGTGAAGGTCGTGGGTCGGACCCGCGACTGGCTGCGTTATGAGGTGCCGGACAAGTTCATCAAGCGCGAGGTGCGCGGGCATTATCGCGGACAGAAACAGATTTGGTTTTTGTTACGCATGGTAGGCCGCGACTGTGACATTTGTTTGCGTGCGACTGATCATCCGGAATTCGATGCCTGGCGGTGGAATGAGTATTGGGTCCCGCTTGATGCGGTGATCGAGTTCAAGCGGGATGTTTATCAGCTTGCGCTCACGGAACTTTCGCGCTTTCTCAGGCGAGCAGTTGTGCGTGCTGAGCGCGCGGAACGTATGGCGCATCACGCCAATCGTTATCCGCGTGTGATTCAGGGCATGACCATGGAAGATGCGACCGTTTCTGCTAACGGTGGTGTCATTCAGGCAGAATGTTCGGTGACCGAAGAGCTGCACATCTACGCACAACGTCCTTCGCGGGATTAGGACGTGTGTTATCCGAAGCGGCGGTGCGGCAACGCACGCCGCTTTTTTTCGTGCAGCGTCGGAGGATGGGTTTGCGTGTTTGACATGCCGGCGTTTCCCTTCATGGGGCAAAACGCGGCGTAATCACGCGGCACGATCAATTTGCAGTCGCTTCTGCATCAACCTCGGGAAATCAAGAATTGAAAGCCATTGCATTGTTCGCGGCATCCGCGGCAGCCCTTGTCGTGCTCGCCGGTTGCGGCAGTTCCAAACCGTCCAACAAGGACAACAGCGCGTTTGTCTACCTCATGGACCGCGCGCCGAATTGGACCGAAAACAAGGTCGATACCCTGCCTCCGCTGCCAAAAGATGCCAATCTCCTGGAAATTACGGTGTCGAACAATACGCCGCTGAGTTTTTTCATCGATAAAAACTCGCTCACCGTAGGTACCGACGGCGTGATTCGCTACACAATCGTCGTGAAAAGCCCGGCTGGTGCGCGCAACGTCAACTACGAAGGCATTCGCTGCGACAACTATAACTGGCGCCTGTATGCGAGCATTAATGAGGACCAGACCGACTGGGACCGCACGGTCGAAAACGATTTTCGACGGATTGAAAACGGCGAGTTAAACGCCTATCACGCCGCGTTGTATCAGGATTATTTCTGCGTGAACAAGCTGCCGTCAGGGCCAGCCCAGCAGATTTTGTCGAATATCCAGGCGAAGCGGACGGCAGTTTCGAACTATCACTGAAGCGGATGACTATTGAAAAAGCCTGCTGCGTGTGACGGTCAGTGGGCTTTTTTCTATATTTCCGTTGAGAATTTGCGACTCTTGAGGAAATAAACGAAAAATCCGCCAATTGGCGGATTTTTCGCTTCAGAGCCCCAACGTGGTTGCTTATGCCAAAACCAGGTTGTCTCGATGTATCAACTCAGGTTCGAGCATATATCCCAGCACCGTTTCGATTTCACCACTCGGCCGGCGCTGAATCAGCCGCGCTTCAGAGCTGCTGTAGTTCGTGATGCCGCGCGCCACTTCCTGACCACCCGGATTCATGCACGCAATCACGTCGCCTCGCGCGAACGCGCCCTGGACATCGATCACGCCGATCGGCAGCAAGCTTTTACCGTCTGCGGTGAGCTTTTCGACCGCACCGTTGTCGATAACCACGTGGCCACGCACCTGCAAATGATCGGCCATCCATTGCTTACGGGCCGCCATGCGGGCTGTGCGCGCCATGAGTTGTGTACCGATCATCTCGCCCGACGCCAGCCGGGTCAGCACATCCGACTCTCGCCCGCTAGCGATGACCGTATTCGCGCCGCTATGCGCCGCGCGTTTCGCGGCGAGAATCTTGGTCAGCATGCCGCCGCGCCCCAGGCTAGAACCCGCGCCGCCCGCCATGGCTTCGAGTTCGGGCGTGCCCGCGTCAGCCTGTTCTACCAGCGTGGCCATGGGGTCGCGCCGTGGGTCGGCGGTAAACAGGCCGCGCTGATCGGTGAGGATAATCAGCGCGTCGCCTTCTATGAGATTTGCCACCAACGCGCCGAGCGTGTCGTTATCGCCGAATTTGATTTCGTCGGTTATGACGGTGTCGTTTTCATTGATGATGGGCACGCAACCCAGACGTAGCAAGGTGAGCAGCGTTGAGCGTGCGTTCAGATAGCGTTCACGGTCGGCGAGATCGGCGTGCGTCAGCAGAATCTGCGCGGTCCGCATGCCATGTTTAGCGAAACTGCTTTCATAGACCTGCGCCAAACCCATCTGCCCGACCGCCGCTGCAGCCTGCAACTCGTCAATTTCACGCGGCCGCTTCGTCCAGCCCAACCTATGGATACCCTCAGCAATTGCACCGGAACTGACCAGAACGACTTCCTTGCCCTGCCCGCGCAACGCTGCAATCTGCGCGGCCCAGCGCGCGATGGCCGCGTGGTCGAGCCCACGCCCGTCGTTGGTTACCAGGCTCGATCCCACTTTCACTACGAGTCGCTTCGAAGCGGCTATGACGGAACGCATCTGACGCATTTCTCCTCGGATTTGCCTCGAAAATCACGGGCCAGACTTTTACGCTTCGTCTTCGTCGATCTCCGGCGCGCGCTGCGGCGCCGCGACGGCGGGTTCATCGCGGAAACGGACATCCGCGGCGAGATCTTCGGCTTCCGCCGCCCGCGATGCATCCGAGTTCTTCGAGATGTAATCGAAGATGGCGTAGGTCAGGCTTTCGCAACCTTGTCCTGTGAGCGCGGAGATTTCGAACACCGGACCGTCCCATTCATAACGCTTGATGAAGTCGGCGACGCGCGATTTGCGTTCGTCGTCCGGCACCATGTCGAGCTTGTTCAGCACCAGCCAACGCGGTTTTTCGTATAGCGCTTCGTCGTACTTGCGCAATTCGTTGACGATCGCGCGCGCTTCCACGACAGGATCGACCGCGTCGTCGAACGGGGCCAGATCGACGAGATGCAGCAGCACGCCGGTGCGCTGCAAGTGCCGCAGGAAGCGGTGACCCAGACCCGCACCTTCCGCCGCGCCTTCGATCAAACCCGGAATATCTGCGATGACGAAGCTCTTTTCCGGTCCCACACGCACCACGCCGAGATTCGGTGCGAGCGTGGTGAACGGATAGTCGGCAATTTTCGGCCGCGCATTCGACACCGCCGTGATGAACGTGGACTTGCCCGCGTTCGGCATGCCGAGCAGACCGACGTCGGCGAGCACTTTCAACTCGAGGCGCAACATACGCCGGTCGCCCGGCTTGCCTTCGGTCTTCTGACGCGGCGCGCGGTTCGTACTTGACTTGAAGTGCAGGTTGCCGAGACCGCCCGCGCCGCCGTGCGCAATCAACACGCTCTGGTTGTGCTCGGTCAGATCGGCGATCAACTCACCCGTTTCCGTGTCCGCGATGATCGTGCCGACCGGCATGCGCAAAATGATGTCGTCGCCGCCCTTGCCGTAACAGTCGGCGCCGCGGCCGTTTTCGCCGTTGCGCGCCTGGTGTTTCTTCGCATACCGGTAGTCGATCAGCGTGTTGATGTTGCGGTCTGCAACCGCATACACGCTGCCGCCCCGGCCGCCGTCGCCGCCATCCGGTCCGCCGAACGGGACGAACTTCTCGCGCCGCATCGACGCGCTGCCATCCCCTCCGTCGCCGGCGATGACTTCAATTCTCGCTTCGTCAATGAACTTCATGAGTTGCTCCGTCCCGTGTTTCAGCGGTGTTCCGCTATTCTGCCGCGACCAGCCGATGCCAGCCACTAGACCATTCGATATATGTCACTGCCTGGCCGCGTCAATCAAGCCAGCCAATAAAAAAAGCCCCGCGAACTTCGCGGGGCCTTTTCCGGTCCTGAAGCCCGTGCCTGATTACACCTCAGGCAGCCGGGACAACGTTGACCAGATGCTTCTTTGCTGCGCCCTTCGTCGAAAACGTGACGTGGCCGTCGGTCAGCGCGAACAAGGTGTGATCCTTGCCCATGCCGACGTTATCGCCCGGGTGCATGCGCGTGCCGCGCTGGCGAACAATGATGCCGCCTGCGTTGATAGCCTGGCCGCCGTAAACCTTCACGCCAAGGCGCTTTGATTCAGAGTCGCGACCATTGCGGGATGACCCGCCTGCTTTTTTGTGTGCCATTTAATAGCTCCTTGACCGTTTAGCTTAATCGACTCGACGACGCTTACGCGGCGTTGATAGCGTCGATACGCAGTTCGGTGTAGTTCTGGCGATGGCCAGCGTGCTTTTGGTAGTGCTTCCGGCGACGCATCTTGAAGATCGTGACCTTCTTGTGACGACCTTGGGACACGACGGTACATGTGACGGAAGCCCCACTGACCAGCGGTGCACCGAACTGAATCGATTCACCTTCGCCTACTGCGAGAACCTGGTCGAGCGTGATTTCAGCGTCAATGTCTGCCGGTATCTGTTCTACTTTCAATTTTTCGCCGACAGCAACCTTATACTGCTTGCCACCGGTTTTTATGACCGCGTACATTGAGAACCTCACTCTGAATTCATTTTTCCGCACACCGTGCGCGAAAACGCGTGATTATACAGAGAGTTAGGCTCTCCGTCAAAACCTTGTGCGTCGCGAAAACTGGGGCGCTTCAGACCGGACAGAGCAACGTACACGGACCATGCGCGCACCATTATCGCGATTTTGCCGCCTGACGCCGTCCATCAGGCTTGTCGCAGCGCCCCGCGCGGTTCATCCGCGGCGTCTTTAGAGGCGGCTATCGGCCGATTCGCCTTATAATTCGCGGCACTACCCTAATTGCCGATCATGTCGTCCACTGCCATTTCCTCCCCAAACGCCGCCAACGTGCTCGAGCCTATCGCCGAGGACATGCAGCAGGTCAATCGCGTCATCCGGCAGCGCCTGGCGTCCGAAGTGATGCTGATCAACCAGATTTCCGAGTACATCATCGGCGCCGGCGGCAAACGGCTCCGGCCCGCGTTGCTGTTGCTGGTCGCCGGCGCGCTCGGCGACACCACCGGGCACCGGCATGAGCTGGCCGCGGTGGTCGAGTTCATTCATACGGCCACGCTGCTGCACGATGACGTTGTCGATGAATCCGATCTCCGGCGCGGCCGCAAGACCGCGAACGCGCTGTTCGGCAATGCGGCAAGCGTGCTCGTCGGCGACTTCTTGTACTCGCGCTCCTTCGAAATGATGGTCGGCGTAGGCAAGATGCGCGTGATGGAGATCCTGTCGGTTGCGACCAACGTGATCTCGGAAGGCGAAGTGCTGCAGTTGCTCAACATGCACGATCCGGACGTGGACGAAGCGCGTTACATGCAGGTGATCCGCTACAAGACGGCCAAGTTGTTCGAAGCAGCGGCGCAACTGGGCGCGGTTTTGTCGGGGTCGGATGCCCGCACGGAAGCGGCGGCGGCGGAGTTTGGCCGGCGCATCGGCACAGCGTTCCAGATCATGGACGACTGGCTCGATTACACCGGCACGGCCGAATCGATGGGGAAAAACGCCGGCGATGATCTGCGTGAAGGCAAACCCACGCTGCCGCTCATCTATCTGATGGAGCACGGTTCGGCTGAACAGGCAGCGCTTGCGCGCGAGGCGATCGAACAAGGTGGCACCGATAAATTCGACACCATCTTTGAAGCCATCACGACGTCGGGTGCGCTCGATCACACGCTCAAATGTGCGCGTCAGGAAGCTCAGGCAGCAGCGAATGCAATTTCTTCGTTTCCAGATTCCATTTTTAAAGAGAGCCTGCTAGAATTATGTTCTTACTCGACGGCAAGACAGTCCTGAAAAGGAAACGAACCGTCTCAGAGTGAACATTCGGGGTGTAGCTTAGCCTGGTAGAGCGCTACGTTCGGGACGTAGAGGCCGGAGGTTCGAATCCTCTCACCCCGACCAGAATTGCCTTATAAAACAGCGGACTATATGTCCGCTGTTTTTATTTGCGCTGGCCCGTAGTGGCAATGCAGTGGCAATAGCCGCGCGTTTGCCTCTGCGAAATATTCATCGAACGAAAAATGTCCACGATTACTGGGTCATTTCAATCTTCGCTGACACCAGCAAAAAATCATGGGCTCTCGCTCAACATATACCGTGCTCCGCAGCAACTTGGAGTACGGACAATGGCGTCCATCGAGAACCGCTCGAGCTATAAAGTTACCGTCAAGCACCGTGACGACCTTACGCAGACATTCGCCCATAACGCCAAGAAAAAAGCCAAGGCTTACTTCGATGCGTTGGTCAAACAGCGATTCAAACCAAAGCTCTCACGCCTCAATGATTCCTTCGTCGTTCGCACGCGCAGCGTGTCCAACAAGAACCTGACTTTAGTTGCTCACAGCGAAATCGAGGCCAATGACATCAAGCTCCGCCTTGAAACCGAGCAACGGCACGGACTATTCATTGATTACGCAAAGGCGCGTAAGACGACGCTCGCCGACCTCTTGATTCGTTACCTGCGCGAAGAAGTGCCCCGCCATCAAAGTTTCGAGCTCGAGGCGTACAAGATTAGCGGGTGGTTGGAGGATGCCGGTCTCGAGCGCCAAAACCTAGCCGAGATTATCGCTAGTCACCCGAATCCTCACAATAAGGTCAGGAAGACCGAACTGCGCAAGCCCACCGGCGCGCGGATGGGACAAGCCTCCGAAACTTGTAAGTTCATCCGCAAGGGCTTCGCCGAGGTTGTCCCAGACGATTTCACGGACTTTATCGACGAGCGCCGTCAGGTGGTAGAGCCATCCACGGTGGACCGGGAAATGGACATCTTCTCGGCGGTCTGTCGTATCGCGATTAATACCTGGCGCATCCACGTCGCCAAGAGTCCGATGGATGTGTGCCCCGCCCCCGTTATTTCAACGAGCGCGACCGCCGTCTGAAGGGTGACGAGGAGAGCCGTCTGCTCGATGCTGGCCGAAAAGAAGACCGTGAACACTTTGTCGACCGGCGACTCGAGCAACTGATGACCGCCGAACGTCAAGAAGCAAACAACGCCCGTACCACGTATCGTCGCAAGCAGGTCGTAAAAAGCGCTCCGCAACTGTACCAATGCGAGGCCGAGACGACTTACCAGCACATCGCCCTGCTTGAGACTTTTCTGCAGTTTCAGCTCATGACGGACGCAAGGCGCAGTGAAACGCTGACATTGACATGGTCCCGCATCGACTTGGAAAGGCAGTCCGCATCCCTCCCTGAAACCAAGAATGGGCGCCCACGCGAGCTCGCCCTGCGCAGCGACCTGGTCGCATTGTTGCGTGAGTTGCCTCGCAGCGGCGAACTCGTCTTCCTGATTGGCGTCGATGGGTTGCGAAAGGCCTGGCAGCGAATGTGTCAGCAAGCGTGTCTCACCGGCGACCAAGAGCTGCGGATTCACGACTTGCGGCATGAGGCCATCTCCCGGGTGGCCGAGGCCAGCAGCAACACCCCAGGTGGATTCTCGCTGGTTGACCTTCAGCATTTTAGCGGGCACCGCGACGTGCGAATGCTATTGCGGTATGCGCATCTGTGCACGCAGAACCTTGCCAAGCGGCTGGACGCAGCTTTTGCTTCGGACTCGCAGTCCATCACCCACCATGGGCGACGCCGGCTCACGGGAGGCTCACCAATTACGCTGAGCGAAATTTTGGTTGAATCGACGGTCGTGTCAGCAGGTAAGGCCGCCGGTAACAACGACCTTGACGATATGCCTCCGACTACCCCCACCAATGTCGTGCGTATCAACTTCGGTCGCAATGTGGCGTAACGCTTCCGCCTCCCGAACCCTGTGTGGCGACGTCCATGAAAAGACTGGGCATCGAGGACGATGTCCGGTCTTTAACTTTATAGCGCCTGCGCGATGTCGTCTCTTCTGCCTCATGACCGCACGGGTCAGAGTCCACCGTTTCCCTCCACTAGGGGCGCTTACGGCACTTCACCTCGCCGGGCCGCTGTGAACTCTTTCGCAAACGCTCCCACTCACCTGCCGGTGATTCGATTCCAGAGCCGTCGCTGGCTGACGGCATTCCCCCTGTTGCAGCTGATGCAACCTCTGCCGTAACGGGGTGTGACCTGCGGTGTCCCGGAACGCGACTTGCTGAAAATGGGCCTCGACAATCATCTAGGAGAAGACAATGGCAGGTGACTTCGATAGGTAAGCGTCATTCCACAGCTGCAGGATGCAATGCCCCAATCCAAACGCGCACAACCGAATGCTGAAAGTCGCCGCTCACCGGAAGCTCAGGCGCTCGCGCGAGTGGCCTCGGCCGCGCGTGAGGTGCAGGCCGTGTCGGCCGCGCTGGAGGACCGTTACGCACGCGACGACGTTCAGCCGGCATCGCTGTTGGAGCTAGCTCGTTTTTCGGCCGCGATGCAGGAATTGAAGGACGCCCGCGAAGCGTTCGACGTGCTTATTGCCATCAACTTTGGTCGTTCTTCGGGCAGCGAGTGACTTGTCGCTCACGCGGGCGCGAACACCGCTCCGACGCCCGCGATATGGGCGAAGCTTCGAAAGAACCGATACTCATGTTCGCCAATTGTTAGTTGATTCGTCCCGGACTTTGTCAAATCGAGTATCTCGTCGGCCATGGCTGACGAGATACTGCCGCAGCTCTGCAAATCCTTGAACTCCTCCGAGGGCTCGCCCATCAGAATGGATGCGACGTCAGTCTTGCGTCGCATCATTACGAGGGACATTCCTGCGTCGAGCGAGAGTTCAAGGTATTTGGCGAACGTCAGCAGCGGCTCTGATGACTCGCCTTGCGCGCCGCTGACCAGGTCAGACACAGTAGTCATCGATTCTTTTTCCTGAACGAATTGCAGTCGGCACCGGAGGTGGCAATTGCCCCGTTTTGTGTTTGGCCAGGGCGGTGATGTCTTCGGTCCCTGGGACACGAACAACAAGACAAGGTAACTTTCGCTCAATCATCCTATTCTGGCAAGCCGCGGGCGATAAGTATCCAGAACGGCAAATGGACCGACTCACGCCTAGCTCAGTGACTCGATGTGGCCCGCAACAAGTCAGCGGCGGCTCAACCGGAGAGGAGTCGAGTGCTACTCTTACGAGAACGGAAAAGGCAAAACCATGACGACTGGCGGCCAGGTCCTGTACTTGTACCGATGCCCGTCATGCGGGCACAGAGGTTGGCTCCATCTCGACGACGATTCGCACAACGGCGGCGCTAACGATTGCGACGTCTGTAAGACGCCGTCCGCTCGAATGGGATGGCGGCGTGCGACTGTCTTCTGGTAATGAGGGGACCGTTCCGGGTCAGAATGAACCCTTCGATTAACTCGGACCCTCGAACGACCTACCTGAGTAGGGGCTTTACCTTTGCCGCGCCGCGGCGGTATCATGTGGTTTCATTGGTTTTGATACTTCTCAAAATAAATGATACTGCTTGATACCGACGATTCCGACCCCTGGCATTTTGCCCGACCTGACCTCGCGGCCGGGTATCTCCAGGCGTTCGACTTGAAGCTGTCGTCGGCTCGCGGCCTGTTTGCGCGCCGAAGAATGGGAAAGACCGAGTTTCTCCGTCGCGACCTGCTTCCGGCCGCAGTGGAGAGGGGTTATTTCGTTGCATACACCAACCTCTGGGACAACCGGTCCGCACCGGACGTGGCACTGCTCAGTGCTCTGGCGGAGGCGCTCGAGCCGCAAGGTGTAAGGGCGGTGTTCGCCAAACTCGGCAAGCCCATCAAGAAAATCAAGGCAAGTGCGAAAATTGCTGGCGCTGAGGGCTCGCTCGAGGCGGAACTGGCGTCTGCCGGCGACAGCGCGTTGGCATTGCGCGAAGTTCTCAAGCAGGTCGATAAGCAGAAAAGGCCGCTCCTGCTCGTCATTGACGAAGCACAGGTTCTGGCACTCGCGGACAACAGCGTTTTCGCGCACGCGCTGCGGGCAGCGCTCGACATCCGCAAGGACCGCATCAAGGTGATTTTCGCGGGCAGCTCCGAGACGACGCTACGGGAGATGTTCGCGCGTGCCTCAGAGCCGTTCTACAACTGGGCAGCGCTCGAGCCGTTCCCGTTGCTTGGCCAGGAATTCGTCGCCTTTACCGTCAAATTGCTGAACAGCATGGCCCGCAATCGGTTGACCATCGAGCAGGGCGTGTTCGCGTTTGAGGAGTTGCATCGCACGCCGGAATTTTTCAAACGGTTCATTGAGCGCTACATGCTCTATCAGCTGCAGGGTGTCGAAGCCGCACTAACACACACCAAGGCATCCGTTTTTTCGGATAAGCATTTTCTCCGGCAATGGACCGAGCTAAATCCGGCGGACCAGGCTGTCGTTACGATGCTTGCACGGGGCGAGACCGACGTGCACGGTTCGACCGGGCTTGCGCGTCTGAAAGAGTTGACGGGTAAGCCTGCGACAAAGAACACTGCGGCGCACGCGCTGCGTCGTCTGCAGGCTCAGAGCATCGTCACCCGGCTCGCAGTCGGGGATTACCGTATTGAGGACGAGGCATTCGCTGAATGGATACGTCGGCGCGCGAGCCGGCACTCCTGAGCCCGGCGCGATACCCCTGAGGTCAATGAATCTCAGCGAAGTCAACCATGACCCAAATACCTTGGCGCTTGCGCGCCGCCTTTCGAAGCCGATTATCATCTTTGACCTGGAGCACACCGGCTCGGCCGGCGAGCACCGCTGCATCACCGATTTCGGAGCCATCCTGGTTACGCCGGACGGAGACATCTCCACTCTACGCGTCACTGGTGAAGCCACCCAAAGGCACGCAGTTCAACCCAATTGTTTGTCGGCTTACTGGGATATTCCCGCACACCGTCGAGGATGCGTCTGGCTGGGAGAACGCGCTTCATGAGTTTGTGCTGCGGAACCAAAGCGTGCTGTGGGTCGGATTTAGCAGTCGCTCGAGCGACACACCGATTGTCTACAAGGAAAC
This sequence comes from Caballeronia sp. LjRoot29, assembly GCF_964252755.1. Lineage (NCBI taxonomy): Bacteria > Pseudomonadati > Pseudomonadota > Betaproteobacteria > Burkholderiales > Burkholderiaceae > Caballeronia > Caballeronia sp. LjRoot29. The sequence continues at coordinate 146,145 of NZ_CAXUPU020000009.1, forward strand.
CCTTGATGACGAGATTCCATACAAGCCCCAGGCACACAGCTTCCGCGCTGTGTATAACCTCCGGAAAAGACACGCTACTAAGCGGGGAGTACGCCCGACACGTCCTGACTGACCAGCCGTTGAATAACGCTTGCCTTCCAGGCAATACAGCGCGGACCAAGGGGAACCGGCTGCGGATAGGCCGCCGTTCTTTAATCCCCCGTACCAAGTAGCACGGGACACAGGAACAAGCGCCAGCATTTCAGGAAGGCGCAAAAGAAATCATGCAGATTTTGCCAGTGACCATCTCCACAAAACGCCCTTGGAAATATGTCCTCTATCCACGAATGGGTCGTGGAGACGCTGCCTGAATATTTTTTCCTGGAAACTGCCGGGGTCGGGCCTGCCGAAAGCTATCGTCTGATGTTAGCGATGGAAGTATCACTCGCCCTCAGTCGAGCCGTCAAGCAGTTGCAGCGTCAACGGAAGCTCCCTCAAATATCCTGGGACAGAACGGCCGGAACACCAGCGGTGCTATATGGGCGATGGCCAAGGCAAATCGGTGGCGAACGTCGACGATTACTCTTCAGACGAAAACAGGTGGCAAATCAGTGCCAATGTCGCACTGATTGCCACCAAATCAAGGACATCGGCCGGCCATCGAGCTACACTAACTTATTGATATATAATGAAATCCCTTACCGCGGGGCACGGATAATCAAAGCGAAAGCACGGTCGGGACGTAGAGGCCGGAGGTTCGAACCCTCTTACCCCGACCAGAATTGATAAAAAACCGCCCAGCTTGCTGGGCGGTTTTTCGTTTTGGACCATCGATTTTCGCAGTCTCGTGTCTTGGGCTCTCGTGTCAAACCTGGCGCAAGGTTCGCGCTGTCATCGAATAAAACTCAACCACACGGCGCTTGCTCATTCATGTCTTCACTCAGATTTTCATCGGCTAGAAGAATGTCTGCGGGCCAGCGCATTGGACTGTGGTTCGTATTCTTGTATTTCCTGATCGGGGGCGCCTGCCACTTCTTGTACATGCCGCTCTTCGTGCAAATCGTGCCGCCTTATATTCCCTTCCCGCTTCTGGCCGTCATTGTGAGCGGCGTGTTCGAGTTGCTGGGTGCGGCAGGCGTGATGATCAAACGCACGCGAAGTGCAGCGGGCATTGGGCTGACGTTACTGACCATTGCTGTTACGCCCGCCAACATATTCATGTATCAGCACGCGGATCAGTTTCCACAAGTTCCATCGTGGCTATTGCTCGTGCGGTTGCCGTTGCAGCTTGTGCTGATTGCTTGCATTTTATGGAGCACGCGAGAGCGCGCTTAGCGCGATTCGCACTTGGCTCGCTGAACTAACCACTGCGTGACGTGATGCCCGAGCCGCGCTCCTATAATGCCGAAGGCACCACTTGGCGGTCACGACCCATCATGCTTCCTCTGAAATACCTCAGCGCCTATCCGCAAACGCTCCAGGATAAAGTCCGCAAACTTATTGCCGACCACCAACTCGGCAAGTATCTCGACGACCGGTATCCGCACCGCCACGCCGTGCAATCGGACCGCGCGCTGTATCAATACGCCACGGATCTCAAGCAGGAGTTTCTGCGCGTGGCGCCGGCTATCGATAAGGTGATGTACGACGCGAAACTTGACGTACTGCGTCATGCGCTCGGTCTGCACACAGCCATATCGCGCGTGCAGGGGGGCAAGCTCAAAGCGAAGAAGGAGATTCGGGTCGCGTCGCTATTCAAGGAGGCGGCCCCGGAATTCTTGCGCATGATCGTCGTGCATGAACTCGCGCATTTGAAGGAAAGCGACCACAACAAAGCGTTTTACAGGCTATGCGAGTTCATGCAGCCTGGGTATCACCAGATTGAATTCGATCTGCGCATCTACCTGACCCAACGCGACCTTTCACGCGATTCGTCCGCTTCGTTGAATTCGTCCATCAAGTAATTGCGTCAATCCGCCGCCGCGTGAGCGAGGGTTTCGCTGGAAACACTTCGCATTGGCCGGATCAGCAATAGCAGCGGTACCACCAGCAAGGTCGCGACGAACATCAGCTTGAAGTCATTCAGGTACGCGATCATCTGCGCCTGCTGATTAATCGATTGATCCATCAGCGCGAGACTCATCTGCGATCCACTTTCGAGCATGGGCTGCATCGACGGATTGAACACGTTCACGTTCGCTGCGAGATCTGCGTGTGCGACCTGCGTGCCACGCGTCATCATGGTCTGCACGATCGAGATGCCAATACTGCTGCCAATATTACGCATCAGGCTGTAGGTCGCCGTGCCGTCGGCGCGGAGTTCGGGCGTGAGCGTGGAAAACGTCAGCGCGCTCAGCGGCACAAAGACGAAACCTAACCCAAAACCCTGGATCACGCCGGGCCACACGATGTCCGACACCGACAGCACCAGCGTGTATTGCATCATCTGCCAGAGCGCGAACGCCGAAATAAGAAAGCCGGCGAGCAACAACAAACGCGCGTCGATGCGTCGTAACAACCGCCCGGCAACCAGCATGGCGACCATGGTTCCCGCGCCGCTGGGCGCCGTGACCAGACCCGTCGTGGCAACGGGATAGTTCATCAGGTTCTGCAACATCGGCGGCAACAATGCACGCGTCGCGTACATCACTGCACCAATCATGAAGATGAAAAACACGCCCGTCGCAAAATTGCGGTCCTTCAGCAGTTCGTACTTGAAGAATGAACGCTTGCCGGCGGTCGCGGTGTGCGCGAGAAAAAAGATAAAAGCCAGCACCGCAAGAATGGCTTCGATGCGGATTTCGAGCGAGCCGAACCAGTCGAGCTGCTCGCCACGATCGAGCATGGCCTGAAGTGCGCCGATCGCCAGACCCAGCGTGGCGAACCCGAACGCGTCGAATTTCACCCCGAGCTTCGCCGCTCGCGCTGGCAGGAAGGTCGCCACGCCAAAGAGCGCAAACGCGCCGATCGGCACGTTGATGAAAAATACCCAGCGCCAGTTGTAGCTGTCGGTGAGCCAGCCGCCGAGTGTGGGCCCGAGAATGGGCCCGACCATGACGCCCATGCCCCAGACGGCCATCGCCTGACCCTGCTTCTCGCGTGGATTGATGTCGAGCAAAATGGATTGCGACAGCGGCACGAGCGAGGCGCCGAAAATGCCCTGCAGCAGTCGTGACGCGACAATCTGCGCAAGGCTCTCCGATAACCCGCACAGCGCCGAAGCGACCGTGAAACCCGCGATCGATATGATCAGAAGCCGCTTCGTGCTCAGCCGATCGGATAACCAACCGGTCAGCGGCGTGGCAATCGCCGCCGCAACAATGTACGACGTCAGCACCCACGTGATCTCGTCCTGCGACGCCGACAACGTGCCCTGCATATGCGGCAGCGCGACATTGGCGATCGTGCTGTCGAGTGTCTGGATCAGCGTTGCAAGCATGATCGAGATCGTGAGCATGGGCCGGTTGAGCGGCGTGGCCGCCGCGCTTGCCGGCATCGATTCAGAAGACATTCAGGCGCCAATCCGGTTATCAAAGCGCTTACTTTAATAGTAAGCATGCTTATTATAAACAGGCTGATGATTGGAACAAGGACTCAAAAAACCCGGGGAAACCCTCGTCCGCTCGAGTGCGCGTGCGCGCGAGCTTCTTTCGTATAATCCGGGCATGGAAACGCACCTCGACAAGCGCTTTGGTTTTCTGATTTCGGACGTGGGCCGCTTGTGCAGCAAGCGCTTCGACGAACTCGCGAAATCGTCCCTCGATCTCACGCGGGCGCAATGCCGCGCGCTCGCCTATCTGTCCCATTTCGGCGATGTGAACCAGGCGCGGCTGGCCGATCTGCTTGAAGTCGCGCCGATATCGGCTGGCCGCCTGCTCGATCGCATGGAGGAAGGCGGCTGGATCGAACGTTTTTCGAATCCCGATGACCGACGCGAACGGACCGTGAGAATGACGGCGAAGGCTGAAGGCGCGCTGGGCAGGGCTCGCCGGGTGGGGGATTCAGTAGCCACGGAAGCGTTGGCAGGGCTCGATGCCGACGAGCGTGCGCAACTGATCTCGCTGCTGCAGCGCGTGCGCGTGAATCTGAGCACGATTGTGGACGAGTGAGCAACTTGGGAAGGGTCGGTCGCGCGATTGCCATGCAGCGGTCGCGTTCAGATCCACGCCCTTTAGGTCTATCAACGCAGCGCAATCTATAGGAGGTCCGACACTTGCTACAAAGCGTGTCGAATCGTCCGCCGCGCATCCTCGATGCTCGCGGACTCCCGCGACGCGTCCTCCTCTCTCCTGATTGCAGATCGTCTCCTCGGAATCCGACATGCTCCTGCTCGCCATAGCGCTTACGGTAGTCGTCACGCTCGTCGTGGTGCTGATCCTTGCGAACTTCGTTAGCGGCGAAAAGAAGGTCGAGCACAACATTGACCGGCTGTATGCCAGCGACGACCCGCAGTTCATTCGTTCAATGAGCCTTCTGCTAGGGCCGCCCGTGACGTCGGGCAACCGGTATGCCGTGCTGCTAAACGGCGACGAAATCTTCGCTTCCATGCTTGATGGCATTCAATCCGCCAAAGAGACCATTACCTTCGAAACGTTCATCTACTGGTCCGGTGAAATTGGCGCGCGATTTGCGAAGGCGTTGTCGGAGAAAGCGCGCTCGGGTGTGACTGTGCATATCCTGCTCGACTGGATGGGCTGCAAGAAAATGGACCACCGTTACCTCGACGAATTGCGGCAAGCCGGTGCCGAGGTCGTGCAGTATCACAAGCCGCACTGGACCGGACTCGGGAGAATGAATAACCGGACGCACCGCAAGCTGCTGATCATCGACGGCCACGTGGGTTTCACCGGCGGCGTCGGGATTGCCGAAGAATGGACCGGGCACGCGCAAGACGAAAAGCATTGGCGCGACACGCATTTCAGGGTGGAAGGTCCGGTAGTTGGACACATGCAGGCCGTCTTCATGGACAACTGGATCAAGGCGACCGGCAACGTACTGCATGGTCCCAAGTACTTTCCTGAGATATCCCCCTTGCCGCAGGGCGATGCGAGTAACGGTGTCGCGCACATGTTCAGCAGCTCTCCCACCCACGGCGCGGACGACATGGAACTGATGTATCTCATGGCGATCACCGCGGCCACGCACAGCATTCATCTGGCCAGCGCATATTTCGTCCCTGACGGCCTCGCGATCAACGCCCTGGTGGAAGCCGCTCGACGTGGCGTGAGAGTACGCATTGTGACGCCCGGCAAACGCATTGATACGCATACGGTGCGCGAAGCTTCCCGCGCCTGTTGGGGAGATCTGCTGGCCGCGGGTATCGAAATTCATGAATATCAGCCGACCATGTTCCATTGCAAACTACTCGTGGTGGACGATTACCTGGTTTCAGTCGGATCGACAAATTTCGATAGCCGCTCGTTCAAGCTTAACGATGAAGCGAATCTCAATATCTACGATCGCGAATTCGCTCGTCAGCAAAGCGCAATCTTCGACGCCGATATAGAAAAGTCGCACCTCGTCACGTACGAGGAGTGGCTGAATCGGCCGAGGCTAGAAAAGCTGATAGAGAAAGCGATGCCGTTGCTCGATTGGCAACTTTGAGCATCTACACGATTTCCCGGGTTCGACCTTCAGCGATGACCTCAATGCAGTGTCAGACTGCCGCCCGCTGCCTCAATCAACTTTCTCATGGGCCACGCCTGCGCATACTGGCCAATCACAGCCACTTCACGATCCGCCTGCTCGGGCTGCACACGGTCGTCCACCACCACGATGATTGGCATGTTGGCAGTCAGCGCATTGCCCCGCAGGTCCACAAGCTTGTAGAGCTCCGACGACGAAGCGTTGCGATGACATGAGATCACGTCGATCTGCGTGTCACCCTGCGACAGGTCGAAGCCATACTGACGGCCCGACACGCCCGCGGCCTTAACCGTGCTCCTGACTGCCAGGACATCTGGCTTCATTGCGTTGAGGTAAAGCCTTGTATCGCCGATCAGGCTAGGCTCGCGGACCGCGAAGTCCGTACTCGCGTTGTCGAACTCCCATCTGGCAAGACTCATCAATGCGTCGATATAACTCGCGAACCCCGACGCCATGTTGGCGATTTCAAACGTGCCTTCAATTTCGCCCTCATGCGTCACCTTGATATCAGGTTGCTTGATCGCTGCTTTCACGACCTGATAGTCCCGCAGATGAAACGAATTGATCTGGCGAGCGAAGCAGTGGAACAGCGTTCCCCCCGAATTAAAGAACCGTATCTGCTTGAGATCACCCTCACCCAGATACTCCGCGTAGATCTCGAATGGGTCGCCGCCGTAAAAGCCAAACGGGGTTTGGAGAACCATCATGGGCGGGTATTCATCTTCTAGTTGCACACAGCCGAAGCCGAGCTTTGCGCACACGTCCTGGCAGGACGACTGGATATTCATTTCGACTCCGGAACCGATGGGTCAGGCAAAACGCATGACAGCGTCAAGTTGGTCTTCCTGCAGAAGAGCAGCAGCGCGCTCGTGAAACTGATCGCAGACCATTCAGCGTGGCCAGCCAAACGATCGCGACCCACGTGCTCGTGTGGATGCTGATGGCCACCGACCGGTCGTCGACCGCTTTGGAAAACGTCGAGCTGGTACGCACGGCGATTCCCCCGATGCTGGGAGTAATACATGCTGAACAGGAATTGCTTGAGGTGCAGCCGGTGGCAGTACCGAAAAGACAGATCAGCCGTGATGCCCTGAACGCGTTTGCCTTCGGCGTCCGTGACGCCGAACTCGCACTTCGCCCAATTTACCGTTTGCTGCCGCCTTCTCCATCCCGTTAATGGATCGCCAAATTTGGTGAGGCTCAACAGGCGTTGCGCCTCGTCCCGTGGAAGATCGTCGATCATATGAGGTCATGGTTTGCATCCTGCGTGCTTGCGTGGATTTCACATGACCAACCATACCTTGACGCGCTTTAGGTGAGTCAAGGTGAACGTTGTCATAAAGTGTCGGCTCGCCGGACCGGCACACCTGACATCGCGAGGAAGCGATCAAGCTATCCGCCGATCACGCCCGTTCGCGTCAGCTCCTCAATCTGTGCATCGCCCATTCCAAGCACCTCGCGCAGCATGGCGCTCGTGTGCTGTCCAAGCGTTGGAGGCGCCCGATCGTACGCAACCGGCGTAGCCGATAACCGCAGCGGGCTCGCCACCGTCGGCGCGACGCCCGCGACAGGATGCGCTATTTCCCGCGCCGCGCCGCGAAACTGCGCCTGATCGGAATCGAAAGCCTGCGCGATATCGTTGATCGGCCCGCATGGCACGCCACACGCCTCGAGCGCGTCGACCCAAGCGTCGCGAGGACGCGTCATGAACACCGCGGCCAGTTGTGGCAACAATTCCGCCCGGTTCACGCTACGCCCGCTATTGGTGGCGAAGCGGGCATCGAGCGCCAGTTCGGGCACGTTCATCGCGGTGCATAGCGAACGGAACTGGCTGTCGTTGCCGCATGCGACGATCACATGGCCATCGCTCGTGGCGAAAGTCTGATACGGCACGATGTTCGGATGCGCATTGCCCATGCGCTGGGGCGCGATGCCCGTGGTGAGGTAATTCATCGACTGGTTGGCGAGCATGGCGAGCTGGCAATCGAGCAACGCAATGTCGAGATGTTGCCCAAGCCCGCTTTTTTCGCGCTCCATCAACGCGGCGAGCACGCCGGTAGTCGCATACATGCCGGCCATCAGATCCGTCACGGCAACGCCGACTTTTTCCGGACCGCCGCCCGCTACGCTGTCGGGTTCGCCGGTGATGCTCATCAGGCCGCCCATGCCCTGGATCAGGAAGTCATAACCCGCGCGCTGCGATAGCGGTCCGCTTTGACCAAACCCCGTTATCGAGCAGTAGACAAGTCGTGGATTGAGCGACGACAAACTCTCGTAGTCCAGCCCGTATTTCCTGAGCCCACCCACCTTGAAGTTTTCGACGACCACATCGCAGGACTTCGCAAACTCGCGGATCAACGCAGCGCCTTCAGGTGAACTCATGTCGATAGCAACCGACTGCTTGTTGCGGTTCGCACACAGGAAATAGGCGCTCTCCAACGTGTCTCGCCCCTCGGCGTCGCGCAGGAACGGCGGCCCCCATGTGCGGGTATCGTCGCCCGCGCCCGGTCGCTCGATCTTGATCACTTGCGCCCCGAGATCCGCGAGGTTCTGCGTGCACCACGGCCCCGCCAGCACCCTCGATAAATCCAGCACGCGAATGCCATCCAGCGGGCGCTTTCTCGATGTATTTGTATTCATGTTCGCGCCCGGGCTTTCCGGCATCGGTTGAGTCTTGCTGTCCTGCACCATTTCACCTCGCTCTTTTCACGCCGGGTTTTGGCTGATGCCGTCGATTGTAGCCAAGTCATCCGACAGGGCGTGTCGGCCGATCGACAGGTTCGAAATCACGTCAGCAGCCGAAATATTTGTCAGCCACCGGAATATTCGACGAGCACCATCCGTTTATCCCGTACCTGCACAAACGGAACGAGACAAACAACATGAGATTGCGAATCCCGATGCTCGCTGCAGCCCTCGTTGCGGCCTTCAGCCTGAATGCGCATGCCGCCCCGCCCATGGCGGTAAGCGGTATGTACACCGACGCGAAGGGCATGACGCTCTATACGTTCGATAAAGATCCGGCGTCCGGCGCGAGCGCGTGCAGCGGCGGTTGCGCCCAGGCGTGGCCCGCGGTCATGGCTGACGCCTCGGACAAACCCCAAGGTGACTGGACCATCATGCCGGCCGCCAATGGCGGCAACCAGTGGGCGTACAAAGGCAAGCGCGTCTACACGTTCGCGAAAGACCAGAAACCGGGCGATGCCACCGGCGACAATTTCAAGGACATGTGGCATACGGTCAAGCAATAAGCGTGAAGCAGAAACCATCAGGAGCGATGGAGACCAGCCTGAAGCGATCGATGGCCGCTGTCCGCGCGCCGGCGATATCGCCGGAACGTGAACAGTGGCCTGGATCGCCGGAAGTGAACCAGACATGAGCCAAGGCCGTTGAGCTTCGATACCGACCTCGTTGGGGTTCTCCCGCAGTTGCGGCGTTATGCGCGCGCGCTGACGGGGGACCGTGCGTGGGCCGATGACCTCGTGCAGGATGTGACCGAACGGGCGCTCGGCCGGTCGAAAGGATTTCGCGTCGGTAGTAATCTTCGCGCATGGCTGTTCACGATCATGCGCAATCTCTATATCGATCAGTTGCGCGGCCGGCGCGATATTGCCGTCGACGATGAAACCGCACCCTGGCGGCAGATGGCCGCGCCCGTGGGCGAAGTCGACGGGCTCGTGTTGCGCGACGTGCAACGCGCGCTGTATTGCTTGCCGGTCGAACAACGCGAAGTCATGCTGCTTGTCTGCGTGGAGGACATGAGTTATCAGGAGGCATCCGTGGTGCTGAACGTGCCGGCTGGAACGGTGATGTCGCGACTATCGCGGGCACGTGAACACATGCGTGTGCTGCTCGGTGAAGAACCGGGCCGCAAATCGGCATCGTTGAAAATCGTGAGTGGCACATGACGAATCACGAACGTCCGGAACAAGCAGATTCCAGCGCCGCAGCCGATGAGTTGCGCGCGCTGTCGGCGTTCATCGACGACGAAGCGCCGGAGGCCGAGCGCGCCGAAACCGCCGCGCGCATTGCCCGCGATCCGGCGAGTGCCGCGACGGTGGCCGCGTATCGCGCGCAAGACAATGCGCTGCGCGCGCTGTTTGCCGCCACGGCAGATAAAGAGCCGCAAATCGTGGTCGTGCGTCCGCGCAAGCGTTACCTGATGGCCGCAAGCTGGCTGGTGGTGGGAATCGCGTGTGGCTTCCTGATGCACATGCTGTTGCCGGTCCTCGGCCAGGAACGCCCGGCGCCCACGTTCGCGCAACGCGCGGATATCGCTTACGCCGTGTACGCGCCTGAGCAGCGGCACGCGGTGGAAGTCGCGGCGTCGCAGGAAGATCATCTGGTTACGTGGTTGTCCAAACGGCTCAACCGGACTTTGACTATTCCTTCGCTGCACGAATATGGGTTCGAGCTGGTCGGTGGCCGCTTGTTGCCCGGCGAGGACGGACCCGCGGCGCAGTTCATGTATCAGAACGCCAACGGCGAACGGCTTACGCTGTACATGACCGGCGGTTCCGGCAAGCACAAGGACGAATACGCCATACGGATGCTGCGCGAAGGCTCGCGACGAACTTTCTATTGGACGACGGATCACGCGGGTTACGCGCTTTCAGGGCAGATCGGCGAGGCGAAGCTGCGTGCCATCAGCTTCGATACCTGCGCGGCGTTAGGCGGCGATCCAAAGAAATGGCAGTGAGAAGGTGCCGGGGTCGCGGCGTTTGACGGTGGGTACTTAGCGCGAAGTTACCAATACTCAAGGCCAGAAGAACAATGAAAAATAGTCGAAGCAGCATGCGCCGCGCGAAGCGGCTTTTGCGCGTTGCCGCGTTCGGCGCAGGATGTTTGCTGAGTGTCGTAGCCATCGCCGATGAGCGCTTCACGCTGAGCTCGCCCGGCCTCACAGATAACGCCACCCTCGACTCCAGGCACGCCGCCAGCGCTCAGGATTGCGGCGGCAAGAATATCTCGTTGCCGCTCGCGTGGAGCAATGCGCCCACTGACACAAAAAGCTTCGCGGTCACTATCTACGATCCCGACGGCGCTCGCGGCTTGGGTATCGTGCACTGGATTCTCTACGGAATTCCTGCCGCGACGACCGCGCTCGGAGAAGGCGGGCCGCCGGCGGGGAGTATCGGCGGAATCAACCGGACGGGGAAGGACGGCTATTACGGACCTTGTCCGCCGCACGGCGATGCACCGCATCACTATGTCGTGCAAGCCTACGCACTGGATCTCACCGCCAATGCCCTACCCGCCGCACTCGATCGCGATGCTTTGATCGCAGCGATGAAGGGTCACGTGCTGGCGTCGTCGAGCATGGTGGTGCGGTACGCGCGCTGATGATCATCGCGCTTATGCCTTCAGTCAGGCCTCATCCGCGGCCGCGAGTCCCGCCCTCGTCTGAACGCGCCACGCACGTGAACCGCCGAGAAAGTCAACCCAGCCAAGCGCCGCGCCCGTATGGCGCAGCAACTGGAACGTGAACGGCTCGACAATCGCTGTCACAACCGCCATCCACAGGCTCGACCCGGCCGTGTCTCCGGTCCAGCGCCGGTACAAATGCACGGTCCACAAATGGAACGCGAAATCGATAAGAATCTTCGCGCCGATCACGCTGAAAATCGGCAGCACAATAGCGCCGCGTCGATCCACGATAAACCCCAGCAACAGCGCAAACGCCGTCAGCCCGTAGATAGGCTGCACGGTATCGAACGCCTTCACCGGCAGCATCAGCAGACCGAGCGTGCCGTAACGCCGGTTGCCGGTCATATCGCGATTCCAGTATTGCGTCTGCAAAAAGCCCGCGAACCAGCGCCGCCGTTGCCGCATGAAACCGCTGAACGAACTCGGCGCGTCCGTGATAGCGTGCGCGTTGCCGACCACCCGCACGTCCCAGTCGAGACCGTGATCGACAGAATGACGGCGCAGACGGTGAATCAGTTCGTAATCCTCGACCAGGCATTGCGGATCGAAACCGCCGACGGCCAGCAGCGCATCGCGACGAAATGAGGCGAACGCGCCCGAGATCAGCAGCAAGCTATCCGCACGCATCCACGCAAATCGCGCGATGAAATTACGGATGTATTCGTACGTCTGGAACCACTGGAAAAAGCGTCCGCTCATTGTTTTGCTGCACACCGGAACCAGAATGCCCGCCGCCGCAACCAGGTTCGGCTGCGATGCAAACGCGCTGCGCATGGCCAGAACGGCGTCGTCGGCAAGACGCGTGTCGGCATCGACGGTCATGACAATCGGCGTACTGATTTTTTCGATAGCCGCATTCAGCGCACGCGCCTTGCCGCCATGCGCCACGCGCAGCCAGAAGAGCGTTGGATGCAAAGTGGACGCCGCGCTCAACTCGCCTTCCACCGGTGCAACAAGACCAAAACGCTGCGTGAGAAGCTCGGCAGTGGCGTCCGAAGAACCATCGTCGGCAATCACGATTTGCGCCGCGCCGTGTGTTTGCCCGAGCAACTTTGCAAGCGTGTTGGGCAACACGGCCGCTTCGTTATGCGACGCCACGATCACGCCAAGCTGCGGCAAACCAAATTCGCGCTGTTTGCGATCAAGTGGCTTATGCGGCCGCACGAGCGTCCACGATTTCGCCGCGACGAACATCAGCAGCAAGGTGTCGTAGATCACGTAGGCAATGCCCGTGGACCATGCCACCACGCCGTGCAGGAAAAACGCACGGGCGAACAGCACAAGCCAGAGCAGCACCACGCCACCGTGAATCAGCACGCTCGCGAGCGTGATCGGGCGCGGCGCCAGACGCGGCGACGCCTGCGCGAGCGCCTCTTCCAAAGTCCGCTTCACAACGGCATCCGGTTGGGGCAACGTCTTTTTGGGTCGCATGGGGACGGCGTGAAGTTTTACATCCATCACGGCACCATCCGCGAGATCACCGACTTCTTGTCGATCCATTGATGCTTGAGCGCGCCGCCCACGTGCATCGCTAAAAGTGCGTACAGCGCGTAACCAAGCCACGCGTGCAGTGCGCCGAAACGATCGTGCAACGACTCCTTCAGCGCCGGATCGAGGTTCATCACGAACCCCACGCGCGGCCACGGAATCACGCCGAACAGATGCATCGGATGCGTAGCGGCGCCTTTCCACGCCGAGTCGTGCAGCCAGCCGGACAACGGCAAGCCGATCATCAGCAGATACAGCACAAAGTGCGCAATGTGAGCGGCCATGTGTTCCCACTTCGGAAACGCCTTCGGCAACGGCGGCGGACGATGCGACACGCGCCACAAGATACGCAGCAGCACCAGTCCGAGAACCGTGATGCCGATGGACTTATGGGTATCGACGATCGGACGGATCCAAGAATCAGGAAACGATTCCGCCGTCAGTCCCAGCACGACGTTACAGATAATCAGCAATGCGATCAGCCAGTGCAGGACCATTGCGGTGCGCGTGTAGCGCAGCGACGTCTCGGTTTGCGGTGGATCTGAAACCGCGTTGGCAGCTTGCGTGGACATTGAAACTCCGTGCGGGAAATGGGGATTGGCCGGATGGTTCTGCCACCTGCAGCGCCAGCTTGGTCTATTCAAGCCAAGTGCGACAAGTTGCAGACGACACGATCCAAACGCGCCGCGGCGCCCGTTTATTCCATCGATTCTGCGGGAAAACGCGAACTTGCGTTAGTCGACCGTTTGTCAGATGACGTGTTGAAAGGATTCGACGGATTCAGCGCCCTTGGTCGACGCATTTGGCGAGACGAAGGCCAGCACTGCTTGAGCGAATTGCAACGCAGCCGGATTCGCCGCGTCGCGTAGCGTGACAAGGTGGAGCGGCGCGGAGAACGCTTCGTCGCCGGCAACTGCGCAATACACCACGGTTTCCTGCTGGTATCGCTGCATGGATGCAGGCACGAGCGTAATGCCGCCGCCCGCCGCCACCAGATTGATGGCGCTCAACATGCGCGGCACTTCGCTCACCACCTCCGGCTTGAATCCCGCCTCCTCGCACGCGCGGATGAAGTCAGCGTACATACCCGGCGCGCCCGGTCGCCGAACGAAGATAAACGACTCGCCGGCGAGCGCCTTCAGCGGCACACGCGGTTGTTTGCCCGGACGCACGCCTTTTGCGGGTAGCAACGTGTGCCCAACCGGCAGCACGAGCACCATCCGCTCCTCGTGCAGCAAGTCGAAGCGCAGCTCCGCGGGCATCTCGATCGGCTTGCGCAGGATGCCTGCATCGACACGTCCATTCACCATCCGCTCGATGATGTCCGCCGCGTTGATCTCGTTCAGGTCGATGGCAATATCGGGATGCGTCGTGCGGAAACGGCGGATCGCGGCGGTGGCAAGCGGGTGAAATGCCGCCGAGCTCGTCAGCGCGATCCGCACGGATCCGAGTTGGCCGTTCGCCACGCGCCGGGCGTTGACCACGCCTTGATCGAGCGCATCGAGCACGGCGCGGGCATCGACGACAAAAGCCGCGCCCGCCGATGTCAGCTCCACCCCGCGCGGCAAACGCGTGAAAAGCGCAAAACCCAGCTCTCGCTCGAGCTCCTGAATCTGCTGCGATAACGGCGGCTGCTGGATATGCAGCCGTGCTGCCGCCCGCGTGAACTGGCGCTCTTCGGCGACAGTGAGGAAGTACCGCAGGTGACGCAGTTCCATCTGAATACCTCGCATACGCAGCAAATATGGCAATGCCATTCGATATGTATTTTACATTTGCCACTGCGTTTCGTACTCTTCGACTCAAATACACATAAATGCACGAATCCGGAGACATATGGAAACGACCTTCCCACCCAATTCGGCCGACCACGCGCCAGCTTCGCTGGCGTCGCTTAGCAAGGCGCAGATTCGCCGCGCCGTGCTGGCGTCGGTGATCGGCAATGGGCTGGAATGGTTCGATTTCCTGATCTACGGCTACTTCGCGAAAATCATCGCGCACGTGTTTTTCCCGGTCGGCAACACGGCACTTTCAACGACGCTGACGCTCGGCACATTTGCGGTTGGATTCATCGTGCGCCCGCTCGGCGGGATCTTCATTGGCGCTTATGCGGATCGCGTCGGGCGCCGCAAGACGCTTTCCATGCTCATCTTGTTGATGGCCGCCAGCACCTTGTTGATGGGCCTCACGCCCGGCTATTCGACTATCGGGTTTGCCGCGCCATTGCTGGTGCTGCTCGCACGCGTCATGCAGGGATTGTCGGTTGGCGGCGAGTTCGCCACGGCTGCCGCGATGCTCACGGAATACGCGCCGCGCGGCAAGAAGATGTTCTTCGGCAGCTTCCAGATGACTTCGCAGGCGGTGGCGCTCGTGCTTTCATCGGCGTTTGGCTATTTCCTGACATCGAATCTGGACCGGGCGTCGCTTGAGTCATGGGGCTGGCGCGTGCCTTTCCTGGTCGGCGCGCTGGTCGGGCCTGTGGGGTTTTATATCCGCCACAAGGTCGCGGAATCGCCCGAGTTCGCCGAGTTGCGTGAACGGCTTGGCCACGCGCCCCGGCAAACCATTCGCGGTTTTTTCCGGCAACGCGGCGACGCGTCGTTGTGCGCGATGGGCGTGATCATCGTTGGGACGGCAACGAATTATTTGTGGCACACGTTCATGCCGCTGTATGTCGAGCGCCAGTTGCACTTGCCGCTGAAGAACGCGTTGTTCGGTACGGCGGTTTCAGGGCTCGTCTCGATTGTGGGATATCCGCTCGCAGGGAAACTCGCGGACCGGATCGGCGCGTACCGGCTGTTCTTTCCGGTGACGATTGTCTGGGTCGTGATCGCATATCCGCTGTTTGCATGGGTGCTCGCGTCCCCAACACCCGGCCGCGTTTTCGCAGCGCAAATGGTCGCGACCGTGGTGCTGAGTCTGATGTCGGGGCCGCATCCCGGCATGCTCACACAGTTGTTCCCCACTGCCACGCGCTCTACCGGCGTCGCGCTTTCGTACAACATCGCGGTGACGCTGTTCGGCGGTCTTGCACCGCTGACCGTCTCCACGCTCATCACCGTGACTGGATCGAATATCGTGCCGGCGTATTACCTGATCTTCGCGGGTTTCGTGTCGCTTGGGCTGGTCGGGTTGACACGTTCCGGGCAGCGTCTGCGCCGAGATCCCGATGCCCTCCCGCTGGACTGAAATGAACTCCTCACATAAGGCTCGCAACGAGCACCCGGTAAGCGCAGTCGGCAACGAACGGCTGCGCGTGGTGACGTCGCGTGGTACGGGTACCGTACCGTTTTACCGGTCGATAGAAGAACGGAATGCTGCAAATATTTCGCGAATCGTGATCCTGTTGCACGGCCGTTTGCGCGATGCCGACGCTTATCTGCTCTCGGCGCAACATGCGCTCGCGGCGGCATCGACCGATCCCGCCCATACATTGCTGCTCGTGCCGCAGTTCTTGGCCGCTGCGGATATTGCAGAGCATGGCTTGTCCGCCGACACGCTGCACTGGGAATGGACTTCATGGATGGGTGGCGACGACGCGCTCGGTCCCACGCCGCTGAGTTCCTTCGATGTCCTCGATGCATTCATTGCGCAATTCGCGGATACCGCTCGTTATCCGGCTCTGCGCGACGTGGTGATCGCCGGGCATTCGGGTGGCGCGCAGGTCGCGCACCGGTACGCGATCGTGGGCGCTGGCTGCAACGTGGCCGGTGTGCGATGCCGGTATGTGATCGCGAATCCATCGTCGTATGTGTACTTCGATTCAATGCGCCCCTATGAAGACGGCGTTCTGCGTCCCGCCGATACCACCGCGTGCCCGGGGGTGGATGACTGGAAGTACGGCGTGCGGCGCGCGCCACGCTACGCGGAGTCCGCGTCATTCGATGCGCTCGAAACACGTTACGCCGCAAGCGACGTTATCTATCTGCTCGGTCAACAGGATTGCGATGCGCACCACGACGCGCTCGACCGATCGTGTGCGGCCGCAGCGCAAGGGTCTCATCGGCTTGCGCGCGGACGCTATTACTTTTCGTACCTCGAAGCCCGCCACGCAGGGCTTGGACATCGCTGTATGGAAGTCGCCGGCGTAGGTCACAACGGCGCTGCGATGCTCGGTTCGCACGAAGGCGTGCGAGCGCTGTTCGACGCACAGCGTGTTGCAAGCGTGGTCGATTCATCGATCGCCGGCGCGACGGACTAGACACAGCGCAGACCATCACGACATTCAAGAACGTTGCTTGGGCGACGGGAACGTCGTCGTCCATACGGTATGTGGTTTCTTTATTGGTTTACCGGCAAGCGTTCGTTTGGTTCGTTTGGTTCGTTTGGTTCCTTTAGCTCAATTGTCCGATGCAGCAGTGGTTAATAAACATACGGAGACAGCATGATGAAAAACACCCTCGCCGCTTGCGGCACATCCCTTCTTGTCGTTGCGCTGGCCGGTTGCGGCGGTTCATCGTCGAATAACGACGGTGCGCCTCCTACGCCACCGACACCGCCCATTTCGTCCGCCGCGGCATGCTCTGCCCTCAACGGAACCAAGATTGCGGCGACGTCGATAGGCGTTCCCAGCAACGGCGCCACGGTGGCAAGCGCGACACTGGTCGCGGCGTCGGCCACGTCTGGCGAGTATTGCCAGGTGAACGGCACCATTGCACCCGTCGATGCAACTGCGCCAAACATCAACTTCGAAGTCAACTTGCCGACAGCATGGAACAAAAAGGCGCTGCAATATGGCGGCGGCGGATTCGATGGCACGCTCATCACCGGCCTTGCCGCACTCGACATGGCGCCCGCCGGTTCATCGACACCGCTTGCCCGCGGTTACGTAACCTTCGGCGACGACTCCGGTCACCAAAGCAAAAGCATCACCGACGGCTCGTTCGCCGCGAACGATGAAGCGCTCGCCAACTACGGTGGCCTGACGCTTAAGAAAACTCACGACGTCGCCATGCTGCTGCTGAAGACACGTTATGGCGCTGCACCCACAAAAATGTATTTCTTCGGCAGCTCAACTGGCGGCCGCGACGGCCTCACCGTCATCCAGCGATGGCCGGCCGACTACGACGGCATCGTCGTCAACCGCCCCGCGCTTAACTACACGGGCCTGCGGCTTTCCAACGTCGTGCTTGGCCGCGCGCTTTATCTGAATGGCGGCGCGGGCTGGCTCGACGTGAACAAGACCGTGCTGCTCGAGAACGCCGTAACGAAAGCCTGCGACACGCTCGATGGCGTAGCCGACGGCATCATCTCGAACGTCGCGGCGTGCAAGCTTCAAACGCCCGCTGTGCTCACGGCCCTGCGCTGCGCGGCCGGCAAAGACACGGGAGACACCTGCCTCTCCGACGCGCAGATCGCAACCGTGAACACCATTGCCTCGCCAATGGTCTTGCCCTATCCGCTCGCGAATGGCGTCACCCGTTACGCCGGGTACAACATCCTCGCCGGTTCCGTATTTGCGGGTCAGTACACCACGCGCAACTTCGGCACGTCACCCATACCGGCCAACCCCGCTGGCAAGAACGACGCGAACCAGTGGGTCACCGGCGACCAGTGGGTGAAGTACTTCATCACGCGTATTCCTACGTTCAACTCCCTCACCTTCGATCCGCTGAATCCGGGTGCGTATCAGGCACAAGTCCAGCAAGTTTCCGCTGAAAGCGATGCGACCAACCCCGACCTCTCGGCGTTTATCGCAAAGGGTGGCAAGGCGATCATCACCCACGGTCTCGCCGATGAAATCGTCAGCACGGATTCGTCCGTGGATTACTACAACGCGCTGGTGCAGAAATTCGGTCAGGCTTCCGTCGATAGTTTCGTGCGCTTCTACCTGATGCCTGGCGTAGGCCACGGCACCGGGCCATTCCTGCCGCAAGTCGATTCCCTTGGCGCGCTCGAACAATGGGTTGAAAGCGGCACCACGCCGGAAACACTCACAGTCACTGACTCGACCGCTGCGACTGCCGGACGGTCGCGGCCGCTGTGCCGTTACCCGACCTGGCCGAAATATGCCGGTGGCGACGTAAATTCAGCCGCGAGTTTCAGTTGTAGCCAGTAATCAACGAGGGAGGACCGGACCGGTCGAACTAGCGTCCGGAAGGCTTGTTTAGCAAGAGAAGCAATCGCTTTCTGCTCTGCTATAGTCTTTCCCATCCTCCCTTTCCAGATCGCGCGTGGACCACATTCCCTTATGGGCGCAAATCTGCGCCATTTTTCTGCTGTTGTTTTTCTCCGCATTCTTCTCGATTTCCGAAACGTCGATGATGGCGCTCAATCGCCATCGGCTCAAACACCTCGCCAACCAGGGTTCGCTGCGCGCGCGCGTTACGCAGGGCCTGCTCGCCAAAACCGATCAACTGTTGAGCGTGATCCTGATCGGCAACAATCTGATCAACACGATCATTCCGGTGCTGACAACGTCCATCGCGTTGCGCACTTTTGGCCATAACAATGTGGTGCTGTCGATAACGACCGGAGTTGTCGCGTTCCTGATCATTGTGTTTGCGGAAATTGCGCCGAAGATTGTCGGCGCGACTTATCCGGAAAAGGTTGCGCTTCCGGCCAGCCTGATTTTGTCGCCGTTGATGCGGGCGGCCCGGCCGGTCGTCTGGTTCGTCAACCTGTTTGCGAACGGCGTGCTGAGGGTGCTGCACATCAACACGAAAGGAGGCCGGGACCAGCGGCTTTCCACCGAGGAATTGCGCACCATCGTGCTGGAATCGGGTAATTTCATGCCGACCAAGCACCGCAGCATCCTGTTGAACTTGTTCGATCTGGAGAACATCACCGTCGACGACGTGATGATCCCGCGCCGCCGGATTGAAGCCCTGGATTTCGATGCCCCCTTCGACACCATCCTGCATCAGCTCGAGACCTGCTATCACAACAAGCTCGTGGTGTATCAGGGCGACATCGACCGCGTGCTGGGGGTTCTGCACGTAAGAAAGACGCTCTCCGCGCTGCATAACCAGGAATTCGAGCGCGAGACCTTGCGCGAACTGCTGGCCGAACCGTACTTTGTGCCGGCAGGCACGCCCGTGTTCCAGCAACTGCAATTCTTTCAGGAGAGCCGGCATCGAATTGCGATTGTGGTGAACGAATATGGCGAACTGCAGGGACTGGTGACGCCGGAAGACATCATTGAAGAATTGATTGGCGAGTTCACCACGACCATTCCGCGCGGCGCTGGTTCGCGTGGCGGCTGGAACGAGGAAGGTGAATGCATTGTGGCGGGCAGCATGCCGTTGCGCGAACTGAACCGCTGGTTGAAACTGTCGCTCCCCACCGACGGCCCCAAGACGCTCAACGGCCTGATCCTCGAGACCCTGGAAGAGATTCCGGACGGCGACGTGAGCGTGCGTATTGCCGGCGTGCATTTCGAAGTCATGCGCAGCGACGACCAGGCGATACGCACCGTGAAAATATTCCGGCCGCAAGGCGTGGTGCTCAGAAAGCAGGGGTAGCGACGAAGTGGGGACCATGGGTAGCTCGGGTTCCGCGTCGGGTATCTGGGCGCATCAGCTTGCGCCGTTTCCGCCGCCATAAATCACCTGTCGAGCCGCGTTAGCCGTTCGGCCGGTTTTTTAGCATTGCCGAGCGTTAGCCGTTCGGCCGAGTTGGAACGAGGCGCGTGAAGGCAGAAGATCAGGGCATCCCGTTCGCCGAGCCACGCCATGCCGTCCTCCCTCCCCACTGCGTTTTCGCGGCCGACGCCGCAACTGTCCGCTCGTCCGGCCGATGCAACTCCGCACGCCGACAACGCACCCGCCGTTGCGTTGCTCACCGAGACCCCGTGTGAAGCCGCTGCACGCGGCGCATGCGATATTCACGTCGAACCGGGCGAGCACGAGCGGCGCATCCGCCTGCGCATCGACGGTGCATCGCATGCCTTTCTCAAGCCGCTGCCGCATCTGCGTGACGCGTTCATCACGCGGATCAAAGTGCTGGCGTGCGTGGACAGCGCCGAGCGGCGCGTACCGCAGGACGGACGTTTGCGATTGCCACTGGCGAACGGAAATCCGGAAGACTATCGCGTGAATTCTCTGCCGGTGCTGTTCGGTGAAAAACGGTGTTGCGCCGCCTGGAATCACTGCCGCCGGATTTATCGCTGGCGGCTTCGGGGCTTACCCTCGATCAGCAGAAGATCATAAAAGCCGCTGTTCACGCGCCGCACGGACTTGCGCTGGTCACCGGTCCTACCGGCAGCGGCAAAACGCTCTCGCTGTATTGGAATATGGTGTAGCTGGTGTAGGATCGCAGCCGAATTCAACTCAGGACAGCTATGCAGCCTTTGTATCAGGCGGAGTTTTCAGGCCGCTATCTCGACGCTTACAGTTCCGCATTCGGCGCGTTGCCGCTCGCGGCGCAGTATGGTTTCGCGTTTGTCCTCGGGCTGGTGATCGGCAGCTTTTTGACGGTTGTCGTGCACCGCCTGCCGATCATGCTGGAACGCGCGTGGAAGGCGGAAAACGCTATCAACAGCGAGGACTACGCGTTTACGGACGCGCCACCGACTCCCCGCTACAACCTCGCCGTACCCCGCAGCGCATGCCCGCACTGCGGCCATGTATTGCGTGCGTGGGAGAATATTCCGGTCGCGAGTTACGTGCTGCTGCGCGGCCGTTGCGCAAACTGCAAGGCACGCGTGAGCGCGCGTTATCCGCTGACCGAACTGGGGACCGCGCTGTTTGCGGCGCTATCGCTGTTTGCGTTCGGACCCACGCTGATCGCGCTCGCCGCGTTCGCTTTGTGCGCGACGCTGTTGGCTGCGAGCCTGATCGACTTCGATACCCGTTATCTGCCCGATACGCTGACCTTACCGCTGCTGTGGGCTGGCCTGATCGTCAATCTCGGCGACACTGCGTTCGTCCCGCTGCACGAAGCGGTGATCGGGGCGATCGCGGGTTATCTGTTTCTCTGGTGCGTGTATTGGCTGTTCAGGCTCGTACGCGGCGTGGAAGGCATGGGTTACGGCGACTTCAAGCTGCTCGGCGCGCTGGGCGCCTGGCTAGGCTGGCAAGCGCTGCCGCAGGTGGTGCTGGTGTCGGCGGTGGCGGGCGCCATCTTCGGACTGGCGGCAACGGGTATTGGCAAGATGCGATTTGAAGAACCGCTGCCGTTCGGGCCGTTTCTAGCGGCAGGCGGCGTCATTACGTTATTTTTCGGTACACCGCTTTACGCATTGTTCGGCGGATAAGCGCAACGAAAAAGGGGAGTTGAACGATGTTCAGCATCGGCTTGACAGGCGGAATCGGCAGCGGCAAGACCACGGTGGCGGATATGTTCGCCGTGCGGGGCGTGCCCGTCATCGATACCGACCTGATCGCGCACCAGATCACCGTACCCGGCGGCGTCGCCATGCCGTTGATCGAGAGCACGTTCGGCCCTGCATACGTCGCTGCCGACGGCTCGCTGGATCGAGCGAAAATGCGCACCCGCGTTTTCTCCGATAACACCGCCAAAGCTCAACTCGAATCGATCACCCACCCCCTGATCCGCGCCGAAAGCGAGCGTCAACGCAATGCAGCGCAAGGGGCTTATCACATCGTCGTGGTGCCATTGCTGATTGAAGCGGGCGACCGTGCGAGCAAGGTGCAGCGCATTCTCGTGGTCGACTGCCCGGTGGACACGCAGATCGAGCGCGTGATCCGGCGCAATGGCTTCACACGCGATCAGGTGCTCGCCATCATCGAGCGTCAGGCCACGCGTGAAGCGCGCGTGGCGGCCGCTGACGACGTCGTCGTTAACGACTCCGCGGCCACTCTGGAAACGCTGCAGCGCGAGGTAGACGCGTTGCACGTGCGCTATGTGGCAATGGCGTCCGGCAACAGCAAACCGCGTACCTAGCAAATGCACGCATTGCGTTCGAACTCATCACCAACGCCGCTGAAAATGCGCGCCAAATGTGATTAAACGTGCGGATTTGCCGTGAGTTTGATGCGGCATTAGAATGTCCTCACTTTCTGACATCGAACCTTTCGACCAACGCCGAGGCGAGCGCGCTTGATCCTTTACGAGTACCCCTTCAACGAGCGAATCAGAACGCTGCTGCGTCTCGAAGATCTTTTCGAGCGCTTCACCTTCTTTCTGACTCAAGAAGACCCGCGCGAACATCACGCTGCACTGACCACGTTGTTCGAGATCGCCGAAGTCGCGGGCCGCACGGATCTGAAAGCGGACCTGATGAAGGAGCTGGAGCGGCAACGCCAGACGCTCGCCCCATTCCGCGGCAACCCCGGTATCGAGCAGGATGCGCTGGAGTCGGTGCTGGGCGAAATCGAGCAGACTTTGGCCGGCCTCGGGCAGATGCAGGGCAAGACAGGCCAGCATCTGGCCGATAACGAATGGCTCGCGAGCATTCGCAGCCGTACGATTATTCCGGGCGGAACCTGCCGGTTTGACCTGCCGTCGTACTTCGCGTGGCAACAAAATCCAGCCGAGGAGCGCCGCGGCGACATCGCGAAATGGGTCACGCCCATGCTGCCCTTACGCGACGCTGCCACTATCGTGCTGCGACTCGCGCGCGAGTCGGGACAAGCGTCCAAAGTCATGGCAATGCAAGGCAGCTATCAGCAGATGCTGTCAGGTCGGACTTATCAATTGATGCAAGTGCGGGTGCCCTCAGACACGCGCCTGATTCCCGAGGCGAGCGCGAACAAGTACATGCTGTGGGTGCGCTTTACGGTTCAGGACGGCGATCTGAGGCCACGTGCAGTAGACGCTGACATCCCTTTTCACCTGACGTTATGCAGTCTTTAAGTTGGGCTTAGAAACCCCATTTACTGAACTCAACCTCTTTAAATCCGCTCTGCAGAATGACCACTATCGTTAAATGCCCGACTTGCGAGAAGGACGTCCGCTGGGTTCCCGAAAGCCGCTTTCGTCCGTTTTGTTCAGACCGTTGCAAGCAGATCGATCTCGGCGCCTGGGCGACCGAGAAGTACAAGATCGGCGGCGGTCAGCAAGACACGCCACCCGATGAAGACTCGCACAGCGGCCTGAACTGAGGCCTGGCGTAGTAAAACTAAACCGCTTCAGCCGCGAGCCATTCCAACACCGGAATGGCGGCGGGCAACAACGGCGCGACATCGGCGGGAAGATGCTGCCAGGCCAGCGCCTGACCTTCGCGGCCGACCGGTTCACCGCTCCACGCCGTCACCTTGCAGAAGTAAAGCCGCACATAAGCATGCGGATAATCGTGCTCAAGCGTCCGCCAGCGCTCGCAGGCGGTCACATCGATACCCAATTCCTCATGCAATTCGCGCGTGAGCGCCGCTTCAACGCTTTCCCCCGCTTCCAGCTTGCCGCCGGGAAACTCCCAGTAACCTTCATACGGCTTGCCTTCCGGACGCTGCGCCAGCAAATAACGCCCATCCGGCTGCACGAGCACGCCGACCGCGACATCGGTCAACTTGCGCCCGTCAGGCGCCACGTTTGAAACGCTTGAACCAGACGCCGTCATACCTTGCGGCCCGACCAGTCGCGGGCAAATTGCCACGCCACGCGTCCTGAACGCGAACCACGCTCCAGCGCCCATACGAGGGCATCGCCGCGAGCGCCGGCGATCTCTTCGTCCTGACATCCAAAGTGCTTCAGCCAGTGACCGACGATCGTCAAATAGTCGTCCTGCTTGAACGGATAAAAACTCACCCACAGGCCGAATCGCTCGGACAGCGAAATCTTCTCCTCAACCACTTCGCCGGGATGAATCTCGCCGTCGGACGTGTGTCTGTAGGTCTCGTTGTCGCTCATGTATTCGGGCAACAAATGGCGTCGGTTCGACGTCGCGTAGATCAGCACGTTCTCCGATTGCGCGGAGATCGAGCCGTCGAGCGCCACTTTCAGCGCCTTGTAGCCCGACTCGCCTTCTTCGAACGAGAGGTCATCGCAAAAAACGATGAACCGTTCCGGCCGCTCTGAAATCAGGTCGACAATGTCGCCGAGATCGTGGAGATCGTCTTTATCGACTTCGATCAGCCGCAACCCTTCCGTGTGGTATTTGTTCAGGCATGCCTTGATAAGCGATGACTTGCCGGTACCGCGCGCCCCTGTCAGCAACACGTTGTTCGCCGGCGACTTGCGCACGAATTGCCGCGTGTTCTGCTCGATCAGCCCCTTCTGGCGCTCGATATTGCAAAGATCATCGAGCGATAACGGCGACAGGTTCGGTACCGGCTGCAGGAAACCGCGACCCTGACGCTTGCGCCAGCGAAATGCCACGGCACTGTTCCAGTCGATTTCCGGCGGAGCCGGCGGCAACATCCCTTCTACGCGCGCCAGGACAGCTTCGGCGCGGGTCAGAAATTGTTCGAGTTTATCCATGGGAAATTTAGGTGGCTCAAGACCGGTAATCGGCGTTGATGCTGACGTAATCATGCGAGAGATCGCACGTCCAGATGGTGGCGTCGGCCTGACCGCGGCCTAGCAGCACGCGAATGGCGATCTCGCTTTTCTTCATCACGCGCTGGCCGTCTTCCTCGCGATACTCAGGATTGCGGCCGCCGTTCTTCGCGACGAGGACATCGTCGAGATACAGGTCGATCTTGTTCACGTCCAGATCGGTCACGCCCGCATAACCGATAGCCGCGAGAATCCGGCCGAGATTAGGATCCGACGCGTAGAACGCGGTCTTGACCAAGGGCGAATGGCCGATCGCGTAAGCGATCAGGCGGCATTCGGCTTCGCTCGTGCCGCCTTCCACCGTCACCGTCATAAATTTGGTCGCACCTTCGCCGTCGCGCACGATCAGTTGCGCCAGCTCTTGCGCCACCGACGTCACCGCATCGCGCAACGCGACATAAGCGGGCGAATCCGTAGAAGTAATCAACGGCAGCGTCGATTTACCCGACGCAATCACGATGAACGAATCGTTCGTCGAGGTATCGCCGTCAATGGTGATGCAGTTGAACGAGCGATCGGCCACGTGCTTGATCAGCGTATCGAGGACGGGTTGCGTGACAGCGGCGTCGCAGGCGAGAAAACCCAGCATGGTCGCCATGTTCGGCCGAATCATGCCGGCGCCCTTGCTGATCCCCGAAAGCGTGACCGAATGGCCATCGATCTGAACCTGACGCGATACCGCTTTCGGCAACGTATCGGTCGTCATGATGGTTTGCGCCGCGTCGTACCAGTGAGCCGGTTTTTGATTCGCGAGCGCAGCAGGCAATCCCGCTTTCAAACGATCAACCGGCAGTGGCTCGAGAATCACGCCCGTGGAAAACGGCAGGATCTGCGTGGCTTGCAAGTCCAGCAGCGCGGCCAGCGTCTCACAGGTTTCGCGCGTGTGCGCCATGCCCGGCTCGCCGGTTCCCGCGTTCGCGTTGCCGGTGTTCACCACAAGTGCGCGAATGCCCTTGGCGCCCGCACGCACTGCGTCCAGATGCTCGCGACACACCGTGACGGGCGCCGCGCAGAAACGGTTTTGCGTGAACACGCCGCCGACCGTCGCGCCTTCTTCGAGCTGAATAACGAGCACATCCTTGCGATTCGGTTTTCGAATGTTCGCCTCGGCCCAGCCTAGCGTGACGCCGGCGACGGGAAACAGGTTGGCGGGATCGATCGAGGGGAAATTGACGGCCATGTTCGCGACTCGCTAAAAGTGGCGAGTGCCGCTGCACAAAAAACGCAACGACACGGAGATGAAAGAAACGGAGCCCGGCTTGTTTGAAAGACAGACATCCGGGGATACCAAAACCAGCTTGCCAAAGACAAACGACGCATCGCTGCGTCGCCTGTCTCTAATGCTCTTTGTTACTTACCTATGGTTTCCAAACCGCCAATTATGCGAGCTTGCCGTGACAGTTTTTGTACTTCTTGCCGCTGCCGCATGGGCACGGGTCGTTACGTCCGACCTTCGGCACGTCGTCGGTTGCCACGCGCGTCGCAACCGTGGTGTCGTCGCCGTATGCCATTGCCTGATTGATCATCTGCGCAGTGGCGTCTGCTGCGACGGCTGCCGCCGGCGCGGCGCCATCGGTGAAATCCGCGTGCTGGAACGACACGTTCTCCAGATGGCTGCCCCGTTCCTCGTACTGTTCAGCGGCTTCTTCAAGCTGTTCCGGCGACTGGATCTGCACGTTCATCACAACCCGCGTGACTTCCTGCTTCACCGAATCAAGCATGGCGGCGAATAGTTCGAACGCCTCGCGCTTGTATTCCTGCTTCGGGTTTTTCTGCGCATAACCACGCAGATGAATGCCCTGACGCAAGTGATCCAGAGCGGCCAAGTGCTCGCGCCAGCGGCTGTCGAGCGTCTGCAGCATGATGGAACGCTCGAACGCGCTGAACGATTCACGCCCCACCAGCGCGACCTTGGCTTCGTAACTTTCATCGGCGGCGGCAACGACAGCTTCCAGAATCTCGTCAGCGTCGATGGAATTCGACTCGTTGATCATTTCCTGAACGGCGAGATCGAGTGCCCACTCGTTGCGCAGCACTTCTTCCAGTTCCGGCGCGCTCCATTGCTCTTCAATGCTTGCCGCCGGAACGTACGTGCGCGTCACCTCGGTGATCACGCTCTGGCGCATGGCGGTGATCGTCTCGGCCACGTCCGTTGCTTCGAGCAATTCGTT
Organism: Caballeronia sp. LjRoot29; assembly: GCF_964252755.1. NCBI lineage: Bacteria > Pseudomonadati > Pseudomonadota > Betaproteobacteria > Burkholderiales > Burkholderiaceae > Caballeronia > Caballeronia sp. LjRoot29. Next base: position 173,255 of record NZ_CAXUPU020000009.1, read on the forward strand.
GCGCTGCTGGTAGATCACCTTGCGCTGATCGTTCGATACATCGTCGTATTCGAGCAATTGCTTGCGAATGTCGAAGTTGCGCGCTTCCACCTTGCGCTGAGCCGATTCAATCGAACGCGTGACAATGCCCGCTTCGATCGCCTCGCCTTCCGGCATCTTCAGGCGGTCCATGATCGAGCGCACGCGATCGCCGGCGAAGATACGCAAAAGCGGATCGTCGAGCGACAGATAAAACCGCGATGAACCCGGGTCGCCCTGACGTCCGGCGCGACCGCGCAATTGGTTATCGATACGACGCGACTCGTGCCGTTCCGTACCAATGATGTGCAGCCCGCCCGCCGCCTTCACGCGGTCGTGCAGCGCTTGCCATTCGTCCTCGAGATGCTTGATGCGGCGTTGCTTCTCTTCGTCGGAGAGCGCTTCGTCCGCCTCGATAAACGACGACTGCTTCTCCACATTGCCGCCCAGCACGATGTCCGTACCGCGACCGGCCATGTTCGTCGCGATGGTCACCGCCGCCGGCCGTCCCGCTTCCGCGACAATCGCCGCTTCGCGTGCGTGCTGCTTCGCGTTCAGCACTTCGTGCTTTAGACCGGCTTGCGTGAGCAGACCGGACAGCAATTCCGACGCCTCGATAGACGTGGTACCCACCAGCACCGGCTGTCCGCGCTCGACGCAATCGCGGATATCGCGCGTCACGGCGTCGTAGCGTTCCTTCGCGGTCTTGTAGATCTGATCCTGCTTGTCGATACGCTTCGGCGGCCGGTTCGTCGGGATCACGACCGTTTCCAGGCCATAGATCTCGTTGAATTCGTACGCTTCGGTGTCCGCCGTACCCGTCATGCCGGACAGCTTCGAATACATGCGGAAGAAGTTCTGGAACGTAATGGACGCAAGCGTCTGGTTCTCGTTCTGGATCTTGACGTGTTCCTTGGCTTCCACGGCCTGATGCAAGCCGTCCGACCAGCGTCGACCGGTCATCATGCGGCCGGTGAATTCGTCGACGATCACAACTTCATTGCCCTGAACCACGTAATGCTGGTCGCGGAAAAACAGCGTGTGCGCGCGCAATGCGGCGTACACGTGGTGCATCAGCGTGATGTTTTGCGCCGCGTAAAGGCTCTCGCCTTCACCGATCAGGCCCCATTCGGCGAGCAGACGCTCGGCCTTTTCGTGACCTTGTTCGGTGAGGAAAACCTGACGCGCTTTTTCGTCGAGCGTGTAGTCGCCCACCTTTTCGACGCCCGTGCCGTCCGCCTTCTCTTCGCCGATCTGCTGCTCGAGCAGCGGCGGCAGCGCATTCATGCGTACGTAGAGTTCGGTGTGATCTTCGGCCTGGCCGGAAATAATGAGCGGCGTACGCGCTTCGTCGATAAGAATCGAGTCCACTTCGTCGACCACCGCGAAATTCAGCGGACGCTGCACGCGCGCGTGGGTCTCGTAGACCATGTTGTCGCGCAGGTAGTCGAAGCCGAACTCGTTGTTCGTGCCGTACGTGATGTCCGCGGCATACGCTTCCTGCTTCTGCGCGTGTTCCATCTGCGACAGGTTGATGCCCCACGACAACCCGAGGAAGTTGTAGAGCTTGCCCATCCATTCGGCGTCGCGTTGCGCGAGGTAATCATTCACCGTGACCACGTGCACGCCGCGCCCGGACAACGCGTTCAGATACGCGGCCAGCGTGGCGACGAGCGTCTTGCCCTCGCCCGTGCGCATTTCCGCGATCTTGCCGTAATGCAACACCATGCCGCCGATCAACTGGACGTCGAAGTGACGCATCTTCAGCACGCGCTTGCTGGCCTCGCGGCACACAGCGAACGCTTCGGGCAGCAGTCGGTCGAGCGATTCGCCGCTCGCCACGCGTTGCCGGAACTCGTCGGTCTTCGCGCGCAGTTGCTTGTCCGTGTACTGCTCGATCGTCGGCTCGAAAGCATTGATCGCCGCAACGGTCTTTTGGTACTGCTTGACTAGGCGCTGGTTGCGACTGCCAAAAAACTTTTGGAGGAAACCGGTGGTCATCGGATCAGTGTCTGCGTCGCGGTATCGGCTTAGAGCGCGCTGGCTGCGTCCCAGTTCGGGGAACCTCGGCGGCTTAAGTCCATGGGTGAAATCGAATCGGGGATTTTAGCACGCGCCCCCGATGGAGCTTGCGTGCACATCGTTTGTGGCATATCGGCCAACGGCACGCCGGAGCCTTTCAGAGCGGCAAGCGCGCCGCCATGCCGCACGGTGCGCAGCGTTACAATCAGCGCATCGCCGCCAGCCCCACAGATTGAAAAATGAGCCGATTTCCGCCGAATTCAAGGCCCCCGCCACGCTTCGATCCCCGCAAGCCGCAGGCGCTGACCGAAGTGCTCGGCCGTAGCAGCGAGTTTCTCGCGCTGCGCGCCGGTATTGAGCAGGTCACGGCGCTGCAACGGGATCTGGCTGCGCTGCTGCCCGATTATCTCGGCGCCAACGTGGAACCGGGTTTCATTAAAGACGGTGTACTGGCCCTTTTCGCCGGCCACAACGCGCTCGCTGCGCGCCTTCGGCACATCGAACCGCGTCTCCTGGTCGACTTGCAGCAGCGCGGCTGGGCAGTCAATGCGCTGAAGATTCGCGTACGCCCGCAAGCGATGAAAGACGTCGTGCCGCCCAAACAGGCGCTAATGTCCGCCGCCGGGGCCGACGCGCTGCAAACGCTCGCCGAAACGCTGGAGCCGTCGCCGCTTCAGGAAGCGCTCGCTAAAATGGCCGCGCGTCATCACGCGAAAACACAAAAAAAATGAGCGGCGCTCGAAAGCAGCCGCTCATTTTCATGCTCGCTTACAAACTACTTCACGCAAACGCCGTCTGGGTATCGAAAGCGAAACCACGCGGCGCCGCTTGCTTATCTTCGAACGTCACGATTTCATAAGCGTCTTCGTGCGCCAGTAACTCACGCAACAACATGTTATTCAAGGCGTGGCCGCCTTTATATGCCGCATAAGACGCCAGCAACGGATGACCGACCACATACAGGTCGCCGATTGCGTCCAGCATCTTGTGCTTCACAAATTCGTCTTCATAACGCAAACCGTCGTTATTCAGAATCCGGTATTCGTCGAGCACGATGGCGTTGTCCATACTGCCGCCGCGCGCCAAACCGAGTTCGCGCATCATTTCAACTTCATGCGCAAAACCGAACGTTCGTGCCCGGGCAATATCCCGAACATAAGAGGTATTCGCGAAATCAACTTCAAGCGCCTGACCGGTTTTATCGACAGCCGGATGGCGGAAATCAATGGTGAACTTCAGTTTGAAGCCGAAATACGGATCGAGACGCGCGAATTTATCGCCGTCGCGGATTTCAACCGGCTTCGTCACCTTGATGAATTTCTTTGCCGCGTTCTGCTCTTCAATACCCGCCGATTGGATCAGAAACACGAACGAAGCAGCGCTGCCATCCATAATCGGAATTTCTTCAGCCGTGACATCGACATACAAGTTGTCGATACCCAGTCCAGCACACGCCGACATCAAATGCTCGATGGTCGATACGCGTGCGCCGTCCTTCTGCAATACCGAAGCCAGACGCGTGTCGCCGATAGCCATGGCCGACACCGGAATGTCCACCGCAACAGGCAGGTCGATACGCGCAAAGACGATACCGGTATTGGCCGGCGCGGGCCGAAGCGTCAAATCCACCTTACGGCCCGAATGCAGGCCGATGCCGACGGTTTTGACGATGGTTTTAATGGTTCGCTGCTTCAACATGATTTTTTTCGCTTCGATTGTGACTCTCGATTGAGAGAATCAATCGTGAATTTGTATTCAATAGCGCGGAGTATACTCTAATCGCTTCGCGTCGTCCCGGGAGGAGCCTTGCAACTTGTTTCTCCAAGTTACCGGGTAATTTCGGCACGCCAGATGCTCTGCGACGCGAAACCAGGAGGGTTGGGCCGATGGCCAGAATGGAGGCATTCCCGGACACCGGCACCGCGTTACGGCGTTGTTAAGACTTTGTTGCGGCGTATTTCAAGAGACAGATCGGACGGCATTTTATGTGGCACGAATGCAACACGACGCCCGCGCTTCGGACCGCTTTTCGGCCCAGTCTCCGTCCTGAAATGAGCGCGACACCAGCTCAACACTGCTTCAAGCATTAACTCAACGTCGCCAGTACGCTCTCAGCGCTGCTGACTTCAAACTTGCCGGGTGCTTCGACATTCAGCGTCTTGACCACGCTGTCATCGACCACCATGGCGTAGCGCTGGGAGCGAATTCCCATGCCACGCTCCGACAAATCCTGCTCCAGGCCGAGTGCTCGAGTAAAACGCGCGCTGCCGTCGGCGATCATCTTTACCTTGCCCGAGGTTTGAAGATCGCGTCCCCACGCGCTCATCACGAACGCGTCGTTGACGGAGACACACCAGATTTCATCGATACCCGCCGCAGCCAACTTCTCTGCATTGTCGATAAAACCAGGCACATGCCTGGCGGAACAGGTGGGCGTGAACGCGCCCGGCAATCCGAAGATCACCACGCGCTTGCCCGCCGTCCGCTCGCGCACCGAGAAACCATTCGGTCCCACCGCGCAACCTTCCGTCGCCACATCGATAAATTCGAAAAGGCGTTCGTCGGGCAGCGTTTCACCTGTCTTGATCATGGATCGGCCTTTCACTAAGTCAGTGCTGGTCACGCCAGCGATTTACCGCTTGATTCGTCATACATCATGCATTCAACGTCGTCGCGCCACACCCCGCTCTCCCAGTTCGATCTCATCCCAATATAGACGATGATGAACGCAATTGAGGCGGTCACTCAGCCACAGTCCAGCGTCCAGAAGACGCGGCCTGAAACCTGAGACAGCACGACCTTTGCTGACGCTTTTACCTATGGGCGCTTAATACAAAAACCAGCCGCCGAGGCAAACATCATCAGTCGGCTTGCTTGCGCAAAAACGCCGGAATGTCGTACGTATCCACGCCCTTTTCCTGCAGCGCCTGCACGTGCGAAGCGGCCGTTTCACGCGACGAACGCCACACTGCCGGCGTATCCAGCGCGCCGTAATCCGTGCCGTTCGATTGCTGCGGTGCGTAGCTGTGCTGTGCGTGCGCGATCGGCGCGTTGTCCGTGCCCGTACGCAGCAACGTCATCGGTGCAGCTTGTTGCTTCTTCGCTGCGCGGCCAAGACCCGTTGCCACCACCGTCACGCGCAAGGCATCGCCCATTGCATCGTCATACACCGCCCCGAAGATCACGGTCGCGTCTTCCGCTGCATACGACTTGATCGTGTTCATCACTTCACGCGTTTCCGACAAACGCAGCGAACGGCTCGACGTGATGTTCACCAGCACGCCACGCGCGCCCGACAGGTCCACGCCTTCCAGCAGCGGACTTGCGACCGCTTGTTCAGCAGCAAGACGCGCGCGATCGACACCGGCAACCGTCGCCGTGCCCATCATTGCCTTGCCTTGCTCGCCCATCACCGTCTTCACGTCTTCGAAGTCGACGTTGACCAGCCCGTCGACGTTGATGATTTCCGCAATGCCGGCAACAGCGTTGTTCAATACATCGTCAGCGCACTGGAAGCACTTGTCCATTTCCGCGTCATCGCCCATCACCTCGAACAGCTTGTCGTTCAGAACGACGATCAGCGAGTCGACGTGATCCTCCAGTTGCTGCGATCCCGCTTCGGCCACGCGCATGCGCCGGCCGCCTTCGAACTCGAACGGCTTGCTGACCACACCTACCGTCAAGATGCCCATTTCCTTCGCGATCTGAGCCACGACCGGTGCTGCACCCGTACCCGTGCCGCCACCCATGCCTGCGGTGATGAACACCATGTGCGCGCCGCGCAACGCATCGGCAATACGCTCACGCGCATCTTCCGCTGCGGCCTTGCCCATGTCCGGCTTCGCGCCAGCTCCGAGACCCGTATTGCCCAACTGGATCACCTGAGTGGCACGCGAACGCGCGAGTGCTTGCGCATCCGTATTCATCACGATGAAGTCCACGCCCTGGACCCCGCGGTTGATCATGTGCTGTACTGCATTACCGCCTGCACCACCAACACCAACGACCTTGATGATCGTTCCGTTGGTTTCCGTTTCCAGCATTTCGAAATCCATATTGCCTCCGTCAAGAATGAAAATCGGCGTTATTCGGCAAGAGATCGGGCAACCTCTTGTCGCGCGCCAGCCGCCGGCACCAGCGCGAATTCTTTGTGTTCAGAAATTTCCCAGGAACCAATCTTTCATGCGTCCCAAAACCTGTCCCATCGATCCGGATTGCACAGCGACCTTGCGGCCGCGCATGCGTTGCGAACGGCCTTCGACGAGCAAACCCATCGCGGTGGAATAGCGCGGATTGCGAACGACATCGGCCAGACCGCCTGCATATTCAGGCACGCCGATACGCACCGGCTTCAGGAAGATGTCTTCGCCGAGTTCGACCATGCCGGGCATCATCGATGCACCGCCGGTCAGCACCACGCCACTGCTCAGCAATTCTTCGTAGCCCGACTCGCGCACGACCTGCTGCACGAGCGAGAACAGTTCTTCCACACGCGGCTCGACCACAGCCGCCAGCGCTTGCCGCGAGAGCGTGCGCGGACCGCGCTCGCCAAGTCCCGGCACTTCGATCATTTCGTCCGGGTCCGCCAGCGCCTGCTTCGCGATTCCGTAGCTAACCTTGATATCTTCTGCATCGGGCGTGGGCGTGCGCAAAGCCATGGCCACGTCACTTGTGATCTGATCGCCGGCGATAGGAATCACCGCCGTATGACGAATCGCGCCTTCGCTGAAGATGGCGATGTCGGTCGTGCCGCCACCGATATCCACCAGCACCACGCCGAGTTCCTTCTCGTCTTCCGTCAGCACCGCCAGCGACGAAGCCAGCGGCTGCAAGATCAGGTCGTTCACTTCCAGGCCACAACGACGCACGCACTTCACGATGTTCTGCGCCGCGCTCACCGCGCCCGTCACGATGTGCACCTTCACTTCCAGCCGGATGCCGCTCATGCCGATCGGCTCGCGCACATCTTCCTGCCCATCGATGATGAATTCCTGCGTCAGGATATGCAGCACCTGCTGATCGGTCGGTATGTTGATCGCCTTGGCCGTTTCGATCACGCGCGCCACGTCGGTCTGCGTAACTTCCTTGTCCTTGATGGCAACCATGCCGCTCGAATTGAAGCTGCGAATGTGGCTGCCGGCGATGCCGGTGAACACATTCGTGATCTTGCAATCGGCCATCAGTTCGGCTTCTTCGAGCGCGCGCTGGATCGACTGGACGGTGGCTTCAATATTCACCACTACGCCCTTCTTCAATCCCTTCGAGTCGCTCTGGCCGAGCCCGATCACCTCGTAGTGGCCTTCGCCTTTCAATTCGGCGACGATAGCCACCACCTTCGACGTCCCGATGTCGAGGGCGACCAGCAAGTCTTTGTAGTCTTTGCTCATAGGGTGCTCATTGCCTGTGATGTCTGCTTACTTCTTCGCTTTGTCGGTGTCGCTGATAAAACGCATGTTGGCTGCCTTGACTGCGAAGCCGTTCGGATAGCGCAAATCCGCGTATTCGATGTCATTTCCCCACCGCCCCGTCACCGCCGGCCACGCCGCCACGAACCGTTTGCTGCGATCGAACAACGTGTCCTGATTGCGCTCGCGCCCCAATTCGATCTGCGTGCCGTTGGAAAGCTTCACTGTCCACGCATATCGCGGCGACAAGATGACTTCTTCCGGATGCGCGTCGAGCGGCGCGAACCACTTCGTGAAATCGTGATAGCGCGCCACCACTTCTTTCGCCGATCCGTCCGGCCCTTCGAACGCGGGCAGGTCGTCATCGAGCTCGCCCTGGTTGGCCGTGAACAGATCCCCGTCCACGCTCACCAGTTGATCCGTCCCCCACGTGCCGAGCGGCTTGAATTCTTCCAGCGTCACCGCCAGCACATTCGGCCACACGCGCCGCACGCTCGCGTGGCGCACCCACGGCATTTGTTCGAACGCGGTGCGTGCAGCATCGAGATCGACGGTGAAATAGTTGCCCTTCAAATGCCCCACCACGCTTGCGCGCACGGTCGGCGAATTGATGTGCAACGTGTCGCCATCAATCTGGATCTCGCGCAGGCGGAACTCCGGCCGCTGGATTGCCCAGTAACCGGCGGCCCCAAGCAGCACGAACACGAGCAATACGTGCAGTGCGTTGGCCGTGAGGTTCAACTGGCGAGCGTTATTCCACATGTTCGATTTCGTCTGCTTCAGTTCAGTCTTGCAATGTCAACGACAACACTTTCACCACCAGATCCTTGTAGCTGATGCCGACCGCACGCGCCGCTTTCGGCGGCAGCGAGTGATCCGTCATGCCCGGCGCCGTGTTCACTTCCAGGAAGTACGGATTGCCGTCGCCGTCCATCATGAAATCCGCGCGGCCCCAGTCCGTGCAGCCGAGCACGTCAAACGCGCGGCGCGAAAGTACCTTCATGCGCGCTTCGTCGGCGGGCGAGAGACCGCAGGGAATCGGATATTGCGTATCGTCGGCGATGTACTTCGCGTTGTAGTCGTAGAACTCGCCGGCCGGCACGATCTTGATGATCGGCAAGTCCAGGTCGCCCGCGATACAGCACGTGTACTCACCGCCGCCTTCAATGCTTTTCTCGACCAGCACGACCTTGTCGAACTTCGCCGCTTCGATCAGCGCCGGCACCATCGTTTCCGCGCTCCTCACCTTGATCACGGCCACGCTCGATCCTTCGCTCGCCGGCTTCACGAACAGCGGCAAACCGAGTCTCGCAATGCTCCGCTGCGCCGCATCTTCATAGTCATCGCCGCGCATCACGACTTCAAACGGCGGCGTGGGCACGCCGGTTTGCTGCCACACCAGCTTCGTGCGGAATTTATCGAGGCCGAGCGCTGAACCGAGCACACCGCTACCCGTGTACTTGATGCCGTAGAAATCGAGCGCGCCTTGCAGTTGGCCGTTCTCGCCGTAGCCGCCATGCAACGCGATAAACGCCCGCGCAAACCCTTCGGACTTCAACTCGGCCAACGGCCGTTCCGCCGGATCGAACGGATGCGCATCGATGCCGGCATCGCGTAATCCCTGCAGCACCAGACGTCCCGAATTCAGCGATACCTCACGCTCAGCCGTTTCCCCGCCAAGCAGCACGGCCACTTTGCCGAACACCTTCGGGTCGATCACGTTGCTTGTCATTTCAAAACCTTCGAATCCTGAACTTGTGTTGTCAATCGGCCGCATACGCCACCGATAGAACCCGCACCCATCGTGATCACTACATCGCCATTGCGCGCCAGCGTGGCAATCGCGTCCGGCATCTCGTCCACCGTTTCGACAAACACCGGCTCCACTTTCCCCGCTACGCGAATCGCACGCGCCAACGCGCGGCCATCGGCGGCGACGATCGGCGCTTCGCCTGCCGCGTAGACGTCGGTGAGCACGAGGGCGTCGACCGTGGACAACACCCGCACGAAGTCTTCGAAGCAATCGCGCGTGCGCGTGTATCGATGCGGCTGGAACGCGAGCACAAGACGACGGCCCGGAAATGCACCGCGCGCCGCCGCGACCGTCGCGGCCATCTCGACCGGGTGATGACCGTAGTCATCGATCAGCGTGTACGCGCCGCCTTCAGACGCTTTCACTTTCACTTCGCCGTAGCGCTGAAAACGCCGGCCTACACCGGTAAATTCTTGCAATGCCCTCTGGATATCGGCATCGGAGACTTCAAGTTCAGTCGCAATTGCAATAGCAGCCAAAGCGTTCTGCACGTTGTGCGTGCCCGGCAGGTTCAGCACGATGTCCAACGGCGTTGCATCTTCACGCAGCGCCGTGAAATGCATCTTGCCGTCGTGCGCTTCCACGTTCACCGCGCGCACTTGCGCTTCGGCACCCAGGCCGTATCGGATGATCGGCTTCGATACAAACGGCAGGATTTCACGCACGTTCGGATCATCGACGCACAGCACTGCGATGCCGTAGAACGGCAGCCGATGCGTGAACTCGATAAACGCCTGCTTCAGCCGCGCGAAGTCGTGGCCGTAGGTGTCCATGTGATCGGCATCGATGTTCGTGATGACTTCGATCACCGGGAAAAGATTCAGGAACGACGCGTCCGATTCATCGGCTTCAGCCACGATGAAATCACCCGTACCGAGCCGCGCATTCGCGCCCGCGCTGATCAAACGGCCGCCGATCACGAACGTAGGATCGAGTCCGCCCGCGGCCAGCACGCTGGCGACCAGCGACGTGGTCGTGGTCTTGCCGTGCGTACCGGCAATCGCGATGCCCTGCTTCAGGCGCATCAGTTCCGCGAGCATCACGGCGCGCGGCACGATCGGAATCCGGCGATGACGCGCGGCCAGCACTTCGGGGTTATCGGAGCGAACAGCAGTCGACACGACCACGGCATTCGCGCCGTCGATATTCTCTTCACGATGCCCAATCGCCACGCGTGCGCCCAGCGTGGCGAGGCGATCGGTTATGCCGTTACTCGTCAGGTCCGAACCGCTGACCTGATAGCCGAGGTTGAGCAACACTTCCGCGATGCCGCTCATCCCCACGCCGCCGATGCCGACAAAGTGAATGTGTTTGACGATATGTTTCATGGCTGGATTTCCTTCGGCGCTTGCATCAGCGCGCTCAAGCCGGCTACATCGGCGCAGACCCGGCCGACGCGTTCAGCCGCGTCGGGTTTCGCCAAAGCGCGTGCTTTCCCGGCCATTGAGGCAAGCGTCCCGCGAGTCTGTTCGCGCAACCAGCCAGCGAGTTTTTCCGCCGACAAATCGCGCTGTTGTATTAAGTGGGCCGCACCCGCATTGGCGAGGAATGCGGCGTTGGTGGTCTGGTGGTCATCGACAGCGAAGGGGAACGGCACGAACAACGCCGCCACGCCAACGGCCGCGATCTCCGACACGGTCATCGCACCCGAGCGGCAAATCACGAGATCCGCTGCGGCATAGGCGCTCGCCATATCGTCGATAAACGGCACGAGCTGCACGTCTTCGTCCGATGTCAAACCCGCCGCCGCATAGTTCGCTTTCAACGCATCGATATGCTTCGCGCCCGCTTGATGAACGACGCGCGGACGCATCGCAGGATCGAGCAACGCAAGCGCTTTCGGCACGGTTTCATTCAAAGCGGCTGCACCCAGACTGCCCCCGACGACCAGAACGTTAAGACGCGCTTTAGCATCGACATTGCGTGCGGCGTAGCGTTCTTTGGGTGGCAAAGCCTCAGCAAGTTCCGCACGAATTGGATTTCCGGTCCATTCAGCATTCGGCAGCGCATCCGGGAACGCGACCAGCACGCGTTTGGCGATATGCGCGAGCACCTTGTTAGCCAGTCCCGCGATTGAATTCTGTTCGTGCAGCACGAGCGGCGTGCCGCTCAGCTTTGACATCAAACCCGCCGGAAACGTGATGTATCCACCCATGCCGAGCACCACGTCCGGCTTCACCGTGCGCAGCGCGCGCAAGCTTTGCGAACATGCGCGCAGCAGATTCACCGGCAGCATCAGCTTCGTCTTGATGCCTTTGCCGCGCACGCCGCCAAAGCGCACGTATTCCATCGCGATACCGTGCTTCGGCACGAGCGTCGCCTCCATGCCCGACGCGTTGCCGAGCCACACGACACGCCAGCCGCGCGCCTGCATCCAGTGAGCGACCGCGAGCCCCGGGAACACGTGTCCCCCGGTGCCGCCGGCCATCACCATCAGCGTGCCTGCGCGAGTTGACGTCGAAACCGTCATACCTTTCCTCCGCGCATGAGCACCCGGTTTTCGTAGTCCACGCGCATCAGCACCGCAAGCGCGACGCAGTTCAGCAAGATGCCAGAACCGCCGTAGCTCACCAGCGGCAACGTCAGGCCTTTGGTCGGCAAAAGACCGAGATTCACGCCCATGTTGATGAAGGTCTGTGCACCGAACCAAAGGCCGATACCTTTCGCCATCAAGCCGGCAAACGTACGATCGAGCGCGAGCGCCTGACGGCCGATTTCGAATGCGCGCCGCACGATCCAATAGAACAGCAGGATCACGACCAGCACGCCGACAAAGCCGAGTTCTTCGCCGATCACCGCGAGGATAAAGTCGGTGTGCGCTTCCGGCAGGTAGTTAAGCTTTTCGACACTACCGCCCAACCCCACGCCGAACCATTCGCCACGGCCGAACGCGATCAGCGAGTGCGTGAGCTGATACGCCTTGCCCTGTGCATAGCGGTCGTCCCACGGATCGAGGTAAGCGAAGATCCGTTCACGACGCCACGGCGACGCCCACACGAGCAACGCAAACGTGCCCACTGCCGTTGCCACCAAACCGCCGAACAACTTGGCGTTCACGCCGCCAAGGAACAGCACGCCCATCGCGATCACCGCGATCACCATGAACGCGCCCATGTCCGGTTCGAGCAGCAGCAACGCGCCGACGAAACCTACCGCGACGGCCATCGGTAAAAAGCCGCGGCCGATGCTATGCATGAACTCCTGCTTGCGCACCGTGTAGTTCGCCGCGTAGATGGTCACGGCGAGCTTCATGATTTCCGACGGCTGCATGTTCGTAATGCCGAGCGGAATCCATCGACGCGCGCCGTTCACGCCCTTGCCGATATGCGGAATCAGCACGATCACGAGCAGGAACAACGACGCCAAGAAGAACTTCGCCGCGTACTTGTCCCACGTCGACACCGGAATCTTGAACGCGATGATCGACGCCACGACAGCTGTCGCGATCGATACAAGGTGACGCACCAGGAAGAAGTAGTCTTTGTACTGCGCGTATTTGGGTGAATCAGGCATCGCGATGGAAGCTGAATACACCATCACGACCCCTATCCCGAGCAGCGCGATGGTCACCCACAGCAGCGAGTAGTCGTAGTCGAGCATGCGCGAGCGAATGGGCGTCACGCCGTTCACCGCGCTCGAAATACCACTCGTCCGCTCAGCCACACGCGCACCGATGCCACCCAGCGAGCCCACGCCGCCCGTACGCGACGCGCGTCCGCCAAGCGTGGCGCTGTCGTTGGCAACGGCGTTGCGTTGACCGGTCAGTTTTGAGCCAAAGCGTTCGGACCAGCTCATAGCATCACTCCCCGTTCTGCCGCAATATCAGCCACCGCTTGCCGGAATACATCGGCGCGATGTGCGTAGTTTTTAAACATGTCGAAGCTCGCGCACGCGGGCGACAGCAATACCGCATCGCCCGGTTGTGCCAGCTTTGCGGCCGCTTGCGTCGCGGCTTCGAGCGTCGCGTGGTCGTGCAAGGGCACGTCCGTTTCCGCGAGCGCTTCGCGAATGCGCGGCGCATCGCGGCCAATCAGCATCACTGCCCGGCACCAACGTGCGACGGGCGCTTCGAGCGGTGAAAAGTCCTGGCCCTTGCCGTCGCCACCGGCGATCAGCAACGTCTTTTGCGCCAGGCCATCGAGCGCCGCGACGGTCGCGCCGACATTCGTGCCTTTGCTGTCATCGACGAAATCAATGCCTTCAATTTGCGCGATCACTTCCACGCGATGCGGCTCGCCCTGATATTCACGCAAGCCGTGAAGAAGCGATGCCAGAGGCAAATCGATGGCCCGTGCGAGCGCCAAACCCGCCAGCGCATTCGCGGCGTTATGCAGGCCGCGAACGCGCAGTGCATCGACGGGCATCAGGCGCTTCGAATACACGTTCGGCTCGGCAGCAATATCGCTTTTACGCCGGCGCGCGGGCGTGGGTTCATCGCTGAGATCGCGGTCGTTGCCTTGCGCGAGCCAAGCGATACCGTTCTCGCGAAACAGGCCGTAATCGCCGAGACGCTTCGGCTCGTTCAGACCAAACGTCACCACCAGCGCGGGATTTCCCAATCCCAACGCCATGGTCCGCGCGTCGTCACGATTCAACACGCGTACGGTCTTCTCACCGAAGATGCGGCCCTTCGCGGCAGCGTAAGCGTCGAGGCCGCCATGCCAGTCCAGATGATCTTGCGTAATGTTCAGCACAGCAGCAGCGTCTGGCGCGAACGAGTGTGCTGTCTCAAGCTGAAAACTGGACAACTCCAGCACCCAGACATCGGGCAGCGCGGTGTTGTCGATTGCTTCACTCAACTTGTCCAGCATCGCCGGGCTGATGTTTCCCGCCACCGCCACGGTCTTGCCGGCACGTTCACACAACAACCCGGTCAGCGCGGTCGTCGTGGTCTTGCCGTTGGTGCCCGTAATAGCAATTACCTTGGGCACATAGCCGTTCGCGCCGAGCGACTTCAACGCTTGCGCGAACAATTCCAGCTCGCCCCACACAGGGACGCCGCGTTCCCGCGCGGCGTCGAGGAGCGGCCTCAAATCATCAGCCAGAGGCGACAGTCCCGGGCTGATTGCAACAATCTCGATACCGCCATCAAGCAGCGCCGGCGTGAATTCACCGCCGACAAACTCTGCATCGATGCCATGCACTGCGAGCTCGGAGAGGTTCGGCGGCGTGGCGCGGGTATCGGCCACGCGCAGACGGCACCCGTGACGCGCGCACCATCGCGTCATCGCGAGGCCGGATTCACCGAGCCCCAGCACAAGCGCCATCGGACTCTGCCGATCAAAGAACTTCTCGCCAAACATCGCTTTACCTTTTTCCCGGCCAACTAAAAATCAACGCAGTTTCAGCGTCGACAAACCAAACAGACACAACATCAGCGTGATGATCCAGAAGCGCACGACGACCTGCGTTTCCTTCCATCCCGACAACTCGAAATGGTGATGCAGCGGCGCCATCTTGAAGATGCGCCGCCCTTCGCCGAAGCGTTTTTTCGTGTACTTGAAATAGCTGACCTGCATCATCACGGAGAGCGTTTCCGCGACAAACACGCCGCCCATGATGAACAGCACAACTTCCTGCCGCACGATCACGGCGATAGTCCCAAGCGCGCCGCCCAGCGCCAACGCGCCTACATCGCCCATGAAGACTTGTGCGGGGTGCGTGTTGTACCAGAGAAACGCGAGCCCCGCGCCACCCATTGCAGAACAAAAAATCAGCAATTCGCCCGCCCCGGGAATGTGCGGGAACAATAAGTACTTCGAATACACCGAGCTGCCCATCACATAAGCAAACGCACCAAGAGACGCGCCCACCAGTACGACCGGCATGATGACGAGACCGTCGAGACCATCGGTGAGATTCACCGCGTTACTCGAGCCGACGATCACCAGATACGTCATCGCAATGAAGCCCCACGTGCCGAGCGGATAGCTGATCGATTTGAGGAACGGCAGCATCAGGTCGGCGCGCGCGGGCAAGCCCATCGATAAACCGCTTCGCACCCAGGCCATGAACAGGTCGAATACGCGTGCGTTGTTTGCTTCGGACACGCTGAACGCGAGATACACGGCGGCGAACAAACCGATCACCGATTGCCAGAAATACTTTTCCCGCGACGACATTCCGCGCGGATCTTTATGCACGACCTTGCGGTAGTCATCGACCCAGCCGATCACGCCGTAGCCGAACGTGACAAGCATCACGATCCACACGAAGCGATTGGTCAGGTCAGCCCACAGCAACGTGGAAAACGCGATGCCCAACAGGATCAGCACGCCACCCATGGTCGGCGTGCCGGACTTCACCAAATGCGTTTGCGGGCCGTTCGTACGCACGGCCTGACCTACTTTCAGCGAGGTCAATTTGCGGATCACCCACGGGCCGCAGACGAGGCCGACGAACAACGCCGTGATCGTCGCGCCGACTGCGCGGAACGTGAGGTAGGTAAACACGCGCATAAAACTGGCGTCATTCTGAAGCCATTGCGCGAGTGCGAGTAGCATGCTGGTCCTTCTTCTTCAGTGCGCAGCGGGCATTACGCCCGCTGCGGGTTGGTGTGGACTCGTCACGGCGTCCACCACGCGTTCCATCTGCATGAAGCGCGAACCTTTCACGAGAAACGTGGCGTCGGGTCCGAAGCCCGCGCCGGTGAGTGCTGCAATGAGTGAGGTGATATCGGTGAAATGCTGTGCTGCTATGCCGAAGACTTTGGCCGAATCCATGCTTGCGTCGCCGAGTGCGTACAGCGCATCAATGCCGCGTTCGGCTGCATACGTTCCCACCTCGCGATGAAACGCCGGGCCCTGATCGCCGACTTCGCCCATGTCGCCCATGACCAGCACACGCGGCGATGGTTGCGATGCGAGCACGTCAATAGCTGCACGCATGGAGTCGGGATTCGAGTTATACGTATCGTCGATAACCGTCGCGCCTTCGATCGGTTTAAGCGCCGCGCGCTTGACTTGCAGGCGGCCCTTGACCGGCTGAAATGCTTCGAGCCCGCGCTTGACGGCATCAAGGGAAACGTTCGCGGCAATAGCGGCCGCCGTCGCCGCCAACGCGTTGCGCGCGTTGTGTTCGCCGAGCACTTGCAACGCGACTTCGAGCGCGCCTTGCGGCGTGTTGATCTTGAGTGTCGCGCCAACGAGCTTGCCGGTCACGGCTGCTGCCGTTTGCGATGCATCCGTATGCAACGCGAAATCCAGGATCGGATTGCCCGTCGCGGCGACGCGCCAGATGCTCGCGTATTTGTCGTCGGCGGGGAAAACGGCTGTACCGTTGGCGGCCAGTGCGTGAATCACCGACGCATGCTCCAGCGCGACCGCTTCGACCGTCGCCATGAATTCCTGATGCTCGCGCTGCGCGTTGTTGACGACAGCAACCGTGGGCGCGGCGATCTTGCCAAGCGTTTCGGTTTCGCCCGGATGATTCATGCCGAGCTCGATGACTGCCAACTTGTGCGTTTCGTTCAGACGGAACAACGTCAACGGCAAGCCGATGTCGTTGTTGAAATTACCCGCCGTCGCGAGCCGCGCGTTTTCGCCCACAGCCGCCGCGAGGATCGACGCGATCATTTCCTTGACCGTAGTCTTCCCATTGCTGCCGGTGACTGCAATCAGCGGAATCGTAAAACGCTTGCGCCAGCCATGAGCCAATGCGCCGAGCGCCTCGCGCGTGTCCTTGACCTTGATCGCGGGCACCTGAAAATCGTCCGGCGTGCGCGTGACCAACACCGCCGCAATACCGCGCTCCGCGATTTGCGGCAGGAAGTTGTGGGCATCGAAACGATCGCCCTTGATCGCGATGAACAGATCGCCCGGACCGGCCGTGCGGCTATCTGTGGATACCCGATCGAACATGATGTTTTCATCGCCGATAACGATCGCGCCCGGAATCTGCAACGCGGCATCGCGTAGAGTGAAGAGCGTCATTCGCCACCTCCGCGTGCTTGCGTGGCGCGAGCGGCAAGCGCCAGGCGCGCGTGATCCTGATCGGAGAATGCGCGCTTCTTTCCCATGATTTCCTGAGTCGCTTCGTGGCCCTTGCCCGCCAGCACGACCACGTCCTCACGCGCCGCGGTGCGGATCGCCTGAAGGATCGCGCTCGCGCGGTCTTCTATGCGGCGCGCCTTCGACGCGTCCTGAAAGCCCGCAGCAACCTGATCGATGATCGCAAGCGGATCTTCTCCGCGCGGGTTGTCGCTGGTGATGACGACGTGATCCGCATTCTTCTCCGCGATAGCACCCATCAGCGGACGCTTGGTCGCGTCACGATCGCCGCCGCAGCCGAACATGCAGATCAGCTGGCCGCCACGCGTTTCGGCGATAGGCCGCAGCGCTGCCAGCGTTTTCTCGAGTGCGTCCGGCGTATGCGCGTAATCGATGACGACCAACGGCTCGTCGTTCTGCAAACGGCCGCCGAGACGTTGCATGCGTCCGTTCACTGGTTCGAGCTTCGCGATCTGCGCGAGCGCGGCATCGAGCGGAATGTGCGCTGCCAGCAAAGCGCCGAGCACGCCGAGCAGGTTGCTCACGTTGAACTCGCCGAGCGTCGCGACTTCCACGTCGGCATCACCCCAGTCGGAACTCAAGTGGAACGCTGTGCCCGTCGCGGTCGCGCGCACGTTACTGGCAAGCAGCAACGCGTCGGCTTTTACTTCAGCGCCCGTGGCGTTTTCAGCGATTCCATACGCAATCGTTCGCGTCCTGCCGTGACACGATGTAATCAAACGCTGACCAGCCGCGTCGTCACGATTGATGACGGCGGCTTTCAACGCCGGCCACGCGAACAGCTTCGCCTTCGCCCCTTCGTACGCGGCGAACGTGCCGTGATAGTCCAGGTGATCCTGCGTCAGGTTCGTGAAGATGGCGATGTCGAACTTCGTGCCGTTCACGCGCCCTTGATGCAGCGCATGCGACGAAACTTCCATCGCCACGGCCTTCGCGCCGTCAGTCTTGAACTGGGCAAACGTGCGTTGCAATTGCGGTGCGTCGGGCGTTGTAAAACCGGAATGCACGAGCTTGCCGGGCATGCCGCTTCCGAGCGTCCCGACCACCGCACAGGGCGTTCCCAACGCCGACAGCGCCGCTGCCAGCCAATGGCTGCACGACGTCTTGCCGTTCGTTCCGGTCACGCCCGCGAGCAGCATGGATTCCGTGGGTTCGCCGTACCACGCCGACGCAATCGGCCCGGCGAGTTCATTCAGCACCTTGACCGCCAACGTACGTGACGCATCCGGCTTGCCGGTGAAATTCTCCGGCTGATACAGCACGGCAGCGGCGCCATTTGCGAGCGCGGCATCGATAAAAGGACGGCTGTCCGCACCATCCACCGCATAGGCAAAAAACACATCGCCCGGTTTCAGCGAGCGCGAGTCGGCGTGCAATTGCGCGCTGGCATCGGCGTGCGCACGCAGCCACTCAACCGCCTTCGCGATCTGCGCCTGCTGCTTGACCAGATCCAGACCGCTCATCGAACGACTCCCGGGTGATTCTTCGGATTCGTCGATACCTTCAGCTTCTTCGGCTGGTTCGCGTTCGTGTTCGTCGCGTTCGGCTTCTTGATGTCGGTGGCGGGCGTGCTGGAGGCGGGGTCATCGGACACCACCATCTGCTTCACCGCCATGTCGGGCGGAATGTTCAGCGAACGCAAGGTGTCGCCGGCGATTGCCGAGAACACCGGACCTGACACCTGGCCGCCAAAGTGACTGCCGGCCGTCGGTTCATCGACAGAAACCGCCACCACGATGCGCGGATCAGGCATGGGTCCCATGCCGACAAACGATGCGCGATACCGCGATTTATCGTAACCGCGTCCTGCGTGCTTGTAAGCCGTACCCGACTTGCCGCCCACGCGATACCCCGGCACCGCTGCATCCGGCGACGTGCCGCCCTTCGCGGTCACCGTTTCCAGCATGGCGCGCACTTCGCGGGCTGTAGTCGGCGAAAACACTTGCGGACCCGTCACGGCGGTGTCGCCCGGCGTGCGGAAAATGGAGACGGGCAACACTTGTCCGTCATGCGCGATTGCCGTGTAGGCACGGGCCAGCTGGAACAGCGACGCTGACAAACCATAGCCATACGACATGGTCGCCTGTTCGATCCGGCGCCAGCTTTTCCATGGACGCAGCCGACCCGACACCGCGCCCGGGAAACCCACCTTCGGCGCTTGTCCGAGCCCGATGCTCGTATACATGTTCCACATCTCTTCAGGCTTCAACTGCATCGCGATCTTGGTCGCGCCGATGTTGCTCGACTTCTGGATCACGCCACCCACGGTCAAGACGCCGAACGCCGAGTCGTCGGTGATGCGCGCGCCGTCGAGCACGAACGAACCGCCGCCCGTATCGACCAGCGTATTCGGCGTGACGCGATGCAAATCGAGCGCCAGCGAAATGGTGAACGGCTTCATGATCGAGCCCGGCTCGAACGTGTCCGTCATGATCCGGTTGCGCAACTGCTCGCCGGTCATGCGCGAGCGGTCGTTGGGGTTGTAGGTCGGGTAGTTGACGAGCGCGAGCACTTCACCGGACTTCACGTCGATCACGATCGCCGCGCCCGCCTTCGCCTTGAACTTCTCCACGGCCGCTTTCAGGTTCGTGTACGCGATGTACTGAATCTTGCTGTCGATCGACAATTCCACGTCGTCGCCGTTATGCGGCACGACCTGCTCGTCCACGTCCTCGACGATATGCCCCATCCGGTCCTTGATCACGCGACGCATGCCCGGCGTACCAGCAAGCACGCCCTGATCGCCGAGTTCGACGCCTTCCTGACCCTTGTCTTCAATATTAGTAAAGCCGATCAGATGCGCGGTGATCTCGCCTTCCGGATAAAAGCGCTTGTATTCACCGCGCGAATAAATGCCGGGAATATCGAGGGCCGTGACTTTTTGCGCGACTTCGATGGGCACCTGGCGCTTCACATAGACGAAGGTCTTGTCCATGGAGAGCTTCGCGCGCAACTCCTTCGGCGACATGTCGAGCAGCGTGGCGAGCTGGCCGAGTTTCTCCGCGCCGAGGTCATCGGGCACGGCTTCGGGGATTGCCCAGATCGCCTTCACTGGCAAACTGGTGGCGAGCACGAGGCCGTTGCGGTCCTTGATCTGGCCGCGCGTGGCTGGCATTTCGAGCGTGCGCTGATAGCGGCTTTCACCCTGCTTCTTGAAGAATGCGTTGCCCGGACCCTGGATCCAGAACGCGCGTCCCGCGAGCGCGACGAACGCCATGAACAACATGAACACGACGAGCTTCGAGCGCCACATGGGGAGGCGCACCGAGAGAATGGGATTGGGCGTGAAGGCGACGCCCTTGTTCTTCTTTGGCGACGGTTTCATCGTTTCACCCCGCGTGCGGGAGGAGCCGACGCCGGGACGGGCGCAGGCAACGGCGCGTCCGTTGCCTTCGACGTCGCCGGGTCATAGTTCAGATATTGCGTGCGTCCCGTGGTGACGGGCAGCATCTTGAGAGAGGTAGTGGCCAACTGCTCGATACGCGACGTTTTCGACAACGCGCTCTGCTGATATTGAAGCTGAGAAAAATCCTGCTGCAACTGGCGCTCTTCCGACTGAGCCCTTTGCACATTGATGAAAATCTGCCTTTGCTTGTTCGAGGCGCTCACCGCCGACAGCGCGCAGCCGAGGACAACGATCAAGAGGAAGATGTTGAGACGGTTCATGGCGCCGTCCCGGAAGCCTGCGCAGTAACCCGCTCGGCAATGCGCATGACAGCAGAACGCGCGCGCGGGTTCGCCGAGACTTCAGCGTCGGACGCAAAGACACGGCCAATCGGCTTGAGCGGCGGACTGGGCAGATCGGCGGCGCGGATCGGCAGGCGGCGGTCGATCGCAGGCCCGCTTGCGTGGGCCTGCATGAAACGTTTGACGATCCGGTCCTCGAGCGAATGAAAGCTGATCACGACGAGGCGCCCCCCTTGCTCCAACAACGCCAATGCTGCGTCCAGAACTACTTGCAGCTCCGCAAGCTCTTGATTGATGTGAATCCGTATAGCCTGAAAGGTGCGGGTTGCCGGATCCTTACCCTTCTCACGGGTTTTGACGACATGACCCACGATTTGGGCAAGCTCGCCCGTGGTGACGAGAGGCCCAAGACGATCGGACTCTGCCCGGCGAGCAACAAGCGCCTTTGCAATCTGAAAAGCAAACCGTTCTTCCCCATAATCTTTAATCACCTCCGTCAATTCCTGCACCGTTGCCCGCGCCAGCCATTCCGCGGCAGATTCGCCACGGCTCGGGTCCATCCGCATGTCGAGCGGGCCGTCGGCCCTGAAGCTAAAGCCGCGATCCGGGTCGTCCACTTGTGGCGACGACACCCCCAGATCCAGCAACACGCCCGACACTTTCCCTACTCCTCGCTCGGCAGCGGCATCGGCTAACGAGGCGAAACTTTCATGCACTATGGAAAACCGTGAATCCTGAATCTGCGCTGCTGTCGCAATAGCCAACGGGTCTTTGTCGAAGGCGATCAAGCGCCCCGCTTCCGTCAGCTTCGTCAGGATCAGACGGCTATGGCCGCCGCGTCCAAACGTTCCATCTATATAAGTACCGTCCACACGTGTGACGAGCGCATCTACCGCCTCATCCAGCAGCACCGTGCGATGCTGCAATTCGTTTTTCATCGCAGGGGCCATGTTCTTTAGCGCCGCGTCAAAACGTAAAATTCTTCAGCGCGTCGGGCATGCCTTGCGCCATTGCCGCTTTTTCCTTCTCGGTGTAAGTCACCGCGTCCCACACTTCCAGGTAATTACCCATGCCAAGCAGCGTCACTTCTTTAGTCAACGATGCCGCCGCGCGCAATTCCGGCGATACCAATACCCGTCCAGCGCTATCGAGCTCGACATCCATGGCGTTGCCGAGATAAATCCGGCGAACCCAGATTGCGTCCATAGGGAGTGCAGCGATTTTCGAGCGAAAGATTTCCCACTCAGGGCGAGGAAAGAGCAACAGGCATCCATCCGGGCTCTTGGTGAGCGTAACCCGGCCTTCTGCCTGTCCTTGCAGCGCTTCCCGATAGCGAGACGGGACGGACATCCGTCCTTTCGCATCGAGCGATAGCGCCGAAGCCCCTTGGAACACTCGCCCTCTCCTCTTCGCGCCACCGCGGCGCGTCACACCTTTGTTGGAATATGCCCGAAAGTGAGCGTTGAATCACACAAAAATACACTTTCTCACACCATTTCCCACTGTAGAGGAACGGATTTCGCCGGTCAATACGATCTGGCGTTTTTTGACTAATTTTGTTTGTTAGAACAATGACTTAGCGCAGACCGCTAAAGTAGGCTGAAATTTCGAAAAGCGTTATGAATGAATGACGTAGTGGCGAATGTGAAGGTAGTACGTGAAATGACAGACGAAAAGTGGGAGTGGTTTTGTTCATGAAGACCCGCACGAGGTATTGCGGGTCAGATGAAACGCAGAAACCAGGAGGGAGGTAAGAGCGCATCCCGCCAGACGACGAGATGCGTGACAGATTAAATATAGTACGCCGTGCGGGTCATGACCTTCGATGTCGCGCGCATCAGCGCGCGCACCGGAAACGGCAACTCGACGCCGCCCGCGTTGATGGCCGCGACAGCATGCGCGGCTTCGTCGGTGCGCATTTGCTCGACGATCGCCCGCGATGCGTGGTCGTTCGCCGGCAGGCTTGTCATATGGCTGTTCAGGTGCTTCTCTACCTGACGTTCAGTTTCCGCCATGAATCCGAGACTGACGCGGTCGCCAAACCTGCCGGCGATAAATCCCAGCGCCAGTGACCCGGTGTACCACAAGGGATTGAGCAGGCTGGGCCGCGAGTCGAGGTCACGCAAACGCTGCATGGTCCACGCGAGATGGTCTTCTTCCTCGCGCGCCGCGTCCTCGAAGCCGCGCTTCAAGGTCGTCGAGTTGGTCGCGAGTTTTTGCGCCTGATACAGCGCCTGCGCGCACACCTCGCCCACGTGGTTCACGCGCATCAACGCGGCCGAGTGAGCCTTCTCTTCCGCGCTTAGCGATGTATCCGCGTCGTCGGCAAGCGACTCACCGCGGTCCATCTGAACCGGAGGAGCCTCCGGTATGGGACGTGACATCCGGGATACGCCAGTCATCGACCGCAGTCCACGATCGAACTCGGAGATCAGTTCATCGAGTGTCATTTCATAACTCCTGTTTCGATCTCCTGAGCGATCTTGCATGGGCGGAGACCGATCGTCCAACTAACAAATACCCACTCTTCGAAACGTGTAATTAGGGCAAATACGGGTCGTAAATAGACCGAAAACCCTGATTTTACCGCATGTTGCGTAAACGTCACATACGCGTAATGAAGCGTCCGCTTTTCCTTTGTCGCTAAAAGTCTCTTTGTTACATTACGTTCAACTTCAATTTTGAAGTACCGGCGGGGACGTCAACACACTGGCGCTAAGAACAGTGACCTTGCCAAACAGTTTCAACACTCTGGAGATCATCAATGAAAAAGTCGCTTCTCGCTCTGGCTGCGCTGGGTACATTCGCAGGTGCCGCGCACGCTCAGAGCAGCGTGACGCTGTACGGTATTGTCGATGCAGGTTTCGTCTATGCAAACAATATCGGTGGTAGCAAGCTCTACGGAACGAGCGCCGGTAATCTGCAAGGCGATCGTTGGGGCCTGCGCGGTACCGAAGATCTGGGCGGTGGCCTGAAGGCACTGTTCGTGTTGGAAAACGGCTTTAACGTTTTCACCGGTAGGCTGAATCAAGGCGGTGACGAGTTCGGCCGTCAAGCCTACGTGGGCCTGTCGAGCCAATTCGGCACGGTTACCCTCGGTCGTCAATATGACTCCGTGGTGGACTACACCGGCGCGCTGGAAGTCGGTAGCCAGTGGGCGACGTTCTACGCTGCGCACCCGGGCGATCTGGACAACATGAACAACTCGAATCGGGTAAATAACTCGATCAAGTATGCAAGCGCGAACTACGGTGGTATCACGTTCGGCGGCTTGTACAGCCTGGGCGGCGTTGCTGGTCAATTCAACCGCAACCAGGTTTTCTCGGGCGGTATTGGCTATGCGCAAGGTCCGTTGACGTTGGGCGCTGCTTACTTGAACGTCAAGAACCCGAACTTCTCGTTCTTCGGCAACAACGCGACGTCGAGCACGACGGGCTCGAACATGACGGGCTCGCAGGTGTATTCGGGCTTTGCATCGGCTAAGACGCAGCAGGTGATCTCCGCTGGCGGTGCTTACACATTCGGTCCGGCAACTGTCGGTGCAACGTACAGCAACACGCAGTTTAAGGACCTTGGCCAAACCGGCGTAGCGGGCCAACCAGCTGGCTCGGCAACGGGCGGCAACGCCAAGTTCCACAACGCTGAAGTTAGCTTCAAGTATCAATTGACCCCGGCGTTGCTGCTTGGCGCAGCGTACGACTACACGAAGGCATATAGCGTCGCCAACGAAAAGATCCATCAAGGTGTATTGGGCGCGGACTACTTCCTGTCGAAGCGTACCGACCTGTATGTCGATGCTATCTATCAACACGCATCGGGCACGAACTCGGTCAACCGCACGGCTACGGCTCAGATCAACGGTTTGTCGGCGTCATCGACGTCTAACCAGGTTGCGGCTATTGTCGGTATTCGTCACAAGTTCTAATAAGTCTTAATAAAACGGTTGTCTTGAAAGCGCCTTCGGGCGCTTTTTTTCGTGCCGGTCCTGAGGGTTTCAGCGCGAACGATAAAAAAGCCTCCACATCCTGCGATGCGAAGGCCTGCTATTTATTTCGTTCTACAGCGGTTTAACCGTGCTCAGGCGTTACCGTCACGCAACTCACGGCGCAATATCTTGCCCACATTGCTCTTTGGCAGCTCCGTTCGGAACTCGATCGTGCGTGGCCGCTTGTAGCCGGTCAGCCGTTCCTTACAGAAAGCCATCACATCGGCTTCCGTCAAATGCGGATCGCGGCGAACAACGAACAGTTTGACCGCTTCACCGGAGGTCGCATCCTTCACGCCGACGGCCGCTACTTCGAACACGCCCGGAAGCTTCGCCACTACATCTTCGATCTCGTTCGGATACACGTTGAAGCCCGACACCAGGATCATGTCCTTCTTACGGTCCACGATCTTCACGTATCCACGCTCATCCATGATGCCGACATCACCCGACTTGAAGAAGCCGTCGGAGGTCATCACCTTGGCCGTCTCGTCGGGACGATTCCAGTAGCCCGCCATGACCTGTGGACCGCGAATGCAAATCTCACCGGGCTGACCGAGCGGCATGTCGTTGTTGTCGTCGTCGCGGATGGTAAGTTCGGTCGACGGGAACGGTAAGCCGATGGTGCCGGTATATTCCGTCGCGGTCACCGGATTACACGTCACGCACGGGGATGTTTCGGACAACCCATAACCTTCGATGATCGGCGAACCCGTTGTCTCGAACCATCGCCTCGCCACGGCTTCTTGCACGGCCATGCCGCCACCGTTTGCCGCGATCAGCTTGGAAAAGTCGAGCTTGGCGAATTCCGGATTGTTAAGCAGCGCGTTATACAGCGTGTTCACGGCAGGAAACGTGTTGATCTGGAAGCCTTTCAACTCCTTGATCGTGCCCGGGATATCGCGCGGATTCGGAATCAGGATACCCATGCCGCCCGTGCGCAAGGTCAGGAAGCCGCAAACGGTCAGCGCGAAGATGTGATAAAGCGGCAGCGCCACGACGGTCACAAACTGATCGATGTCCGGCCGGTTCTTGCGCCCGGGCTCGAGCCAGACTTCGGACTGCAAGACGTTCGCAATCAGGTTCCTATGCAACAGCATCGCGCCCTTCGCTACGCCCGTCGTACCACCGGTGTACTGGAGAAAAGCGATGTCGTCGGGACCTTGCTTGATGAGTTTGAGCGTTTCGCGTGCCCCCTGCCGGAGGGCCGCGTTGAAACTCACGTGGCCCGGAAGCGACCATGCCGGCACCAGCTTCTTCACGCGCCGTACGACGAAGTTGACGATCACGCCTTTCGCACCCATCAGGTCGCCCATCGACGCAACCACCACGTGCTTGATCGCCGTGTTTTTCGCGACGGCCTGCACCGTATGCGCGAAGTTCTCGAGCACGACGATGGCCTCGGCTCCGGAATCCCTCAACTGATGTTCGAGTTCACGCGGCGTATAGAGCGGATTCACGTTCACTACCACGTAACCCGCGCGCAGAATGGCGGCGATCGCGACCGGGTACTGCAACACGTTCGGCATCATGATCGCGACGCGCGCGCCGGTCTTCAATCCACGCGCCTGGAGCCATGCAGCTAGCCGGCTGGACAGCGTGTCGAGTTCGCCGTAGGTGATCGACTTGCCCATGCAGACAAACGCGCGTTTGCTGCGATGTTCGCGAAAACTTTCTTCCAGCAGGTCGGAAAGCGAGTTGTACTGAGATGCATCGATTTCCTCGGGCACGCCTGCCGGATAAGACTTCAGCCAAATTTTTTCCATACGGCGTCTCCTTTGTATGATTTTAGAATGGTCGTGCGAAAATAGCCCGTAGCGCATCCTATCCGCTCGGTCGTATTCCGACAACCGGGTTAGACGCCAGCTTCCAATCTCACCGGTTCCTGCTTCCCCTTACGCCTGCTGGCTTTCACGCAATTTTTCTCGACTTAGTAAGCTGCCTCGACCTCCACGAGACAGTCATAAAATGTTGCAGACCCACCGAGATCGGTGAGCGCCTGGCTTGTGACCTGATTCGCGTTGCAGCCATCTGGCGCCAGCTTCTTCCACCATACCGACAAACCCACCACGACGCCCTCACGCGCGCGATCGGTGACACGCACGCGTGCCTGCATCGAACCGCGATCGTTGAATACGCGGACCAATTCACCTTCGGTGATCTGACGGGCGTGGGCATCGACGGGATGCATGTCGAGATGCGGTTCCCCTTCCGTCGATCGCAGGCTTTCCACATTGACGAAGCTGCTGTTGAGGAAGTTCCGCGCGGGCGGCGAGATCATTGCGAGTGGGAAACGCGCGGCGAGTGCCGGCGCGTACTCGGCCGATTCGTACGGCGGCAGGTAGTCCGGCACCGGCTCAAGCCCGGCACGTTGCAAACGCTCGCTGAAAAATTCGCACTTCCCCGATGGCGTGTGAAAACCGCCTTCGGCAAACGGCGCCTCCGCCAGCTTGAGTTGTGCCCAGCCCTTTGTTTTCAGCGTGTCCCAGGTCACGCCGGCGAGCGCGGGATCGTCCCAGCGGAATGCCTTCGATGCCAGCTCTTCATCGGTTTCGAATAACGCCGGATGCGCCAGCCCCATCGCTCTCGCCAAGCCGCGGAAAATCTCCGTGTTCGCCCTTGACTCGCCGACCGGAGCGATGGCGGGCAAGTTCGCCATCACATGCGTATGGCCGTATGACTTGTGGGCATCGAGATGTTCCAACTGCGTGGTCGCCGGAAAGATGAGGTCGGCGTAGTCGGCGGTATCGGTCTGAAAATGCTCGAGCACGATAGTGAACAGATCCTCGCGCGCGAACCCAGCGGCGACCTTCGCCGAATCGGGCGCGACCGCGACCGGGTTCGAGTTGTAGACGATCAGCGCCTCAACTTTCGGACCGAAGCTGGCGTCGCCGGCGTGCAGCAACGCGTCGCCAATAGCATTCATGTTCACCATGCGCGGCAATGTCGATGGCCATCCCGGCAGCAAGTCCGGCCGTTCGAGCGCGTTGACATCGACCGGTGCCCAACTCGACGACGACAGCAACAAGCCTCCCGACCGCTCGCGCCATGCGCCCGTGAGCGAAGGCAGGCAAGCAATAGCGCGGACCGCATTGCCACCGCCGCGCACGCGCTGCATGCCGTAGTTGAGGCGTATCGATGCTTTTTTCGTCGATCCGAAAGCCCGCGCGAGATCGATCACAACCTGCTCGTCGATCCCGCATATTTGCGCAACACGCGCCGACGGATAAGCGTCGGCGCGAGCCTTGAGTTGATCGTAGCCGAGCGTGTAGGCATCAATGTAATCCTGATCGATCAGCCCTTCTCGGATCATCACGTTCATCATGCCAAGCGCCAGCGCACCGTCCGTGCCGGGTTTCAACGCAATGTGCTGATGGCATTTTTCAGCCGTCAGCGAGCGATACGGATCGATAGCAATCAACCGCGCGCCGCGACGCTTGGCTTCCTGCGCACGCGTCCAGAAGTGCAGATTCGATGCGATCGAATTCGAGCCCCAAATCAGGATGAGTTCGCTTTCCTCGAAATACTCGGTATGCATGCCGAGGCTGCCACCGTATGTGTAGCGCAAGCCCGCAGCGCCGGCTGCAGCGCAAATAGTGCGGTCCAAACGCGACGCGCCGAGCACATTGAAGAAGCGTGCAGCGATGCTTTCGCCCTGCACCAGGCCCATGGTGCCGGCGTAGCTGTAAGGCAAGATGGCTTCGGGTGCGCGCGCCGCGATTTCATTCAGGCGCACGGCAGCGAATTTCAACGCGTCGTCCCAGCTCACCGCTTCGAAACGACCCTCCCCCTTCGCACCGACGCGACGCATGGGCGTGAGCAACCGATCCCGATGATGCGTTCGTTCGGCATAGCGCGACACCTTCGTGCAAAGCACGCCTTGTGTGGGCGGATGATCGGGATCACCGGTCACCTTGATCGCGCGGCCGTCCTTCACGGTGACGCGCATCGCACAGGTGTCGGGACAATCGTGCGGGCAGACAGCGCGGGCGAATTCGGCGGGAGCGTTCATACGGATATCCGGTGGGAATGTGCA
This sequence comes from Caballeronia sp. LjRoot29, assembly GCF_964252755.1. Taxonomy (NCBI): domain Bacteria; kingdom Pseudomonadati; phylum Pseudomonadota; class Betaproteobacteria; order Burkholderiales; family Burkholderiaceae; genus Caballeronia; species Caballeronia sp. LjRoot29. The sequence goes on from NZ_CAXUPU020000009.1 coordinate 202,230, forward strand.
AAAAGCGGACAGATACGACGATTTTATTACGGTTGGCCGATCTCGCCGTCTCGCATCTCGATAAATTATCGCGGGCGTAGAATGGTGCAATCGACGCGGACGAAAGCACGCGCAAAGTTATCTTTTAAGACAGAGGGCAGTTTATGAATCTGATTCCAGAAATCGAAGCGTCGCATGAGGAAATCAAGGCGCTGCGACGAACGATCCACGCGCATCCCGAGTTGCGCTATGAAGAAGTCGGCACGGCAAAGCTAGTTGCCGAAAATCTCGAACGATGGGGCCTGGAAGTTCATCGTGGCATGGGAAAAACCGGGGTTGTAGGGGTGTTGAAGCGCGGTTCGAGCAAGCGATGCGTGGGCCTGCGTGCTGACATGGACGCATTGCCCATCGCCGAAATCAACACGTTTGGGCACCGGTCGCAGCACGAAGGCCGCATGCACGCGTGCGGACACGACGGCCATACCGCCATGTTGCTGGGCGCGGCGAAGCATCTTGCTGAGCACGGCAAATTCGATGGCACGATCGTGTTCATCTTCCAGCCCGCCGAGGAAGGCGGGGCCGGCGCCAAGGCGATGATCGAGGACGGGCTGTTCGAACAATTTCCCGTCGATGCCGTGTTCGGCATTCACAACTGGCCGGGTATGCCCGCCGGATCGTTCGGGGTCACGCCAGGCCCGATCATGGCTTCGAGCAATGAATTCCGCATCAATATCAAGGGTATTGGTTCACATGCAGCGTTGCCGCACAGCGGACGCGACCCGGTTTTCACGGCAGTTCAAATTGCCAATGGGCTGCAGGGGATCATCACGCGAAACAAGAAACCGATCGACACCGCGGTCCTTTCGATCACGCAGATCCATGCTGGCGACACGTCGAATGTGGTCCCCGATGACGCTTGGCTCGGTGGCACGGTGCGAACATTTACCGTCGAGACGCTCGATCTGATCGAGCACCGGATGCGGAAGATTGCGGAGGCGACTGCGGCGGCGTACGAGTGCGAAGTTTCCATCGACTTTCATCGCAACTATCCACCGACGATTAATGACGCCGAGCAGACGCAGTTTGCGGCGTCGGTGATGACGGAGGTGGTTGGAGAGAAAAACGTCAACGCGACCGTCGAGCCAACGATGGGCGCCGAAGACTTTGCGTTCATGCTGCTGGCGAAGCCAGGTTGCTATGCGTTTCTAGGGAACGGCGAAGGTTCACATCGCGACACTGGGCACGGGCTGGGGCCTTGCACGCTTCACAACGCGAGCTACGATTTCAACGATGCGCTGTTATCCGTGGGATCTACGTATTGGGTTCGGCTCGCGGAGAGGTTCTTAGCCGCTGGAGCGGATCAAGCGACGCGCTGAATGAGTTAGTCGTGTTGAATGTCGATGCGCCCGCTCTGCTGAAGCGGGCGTGTTTTTTTGAAGTAACGGCTTGTGTTCCAGCTGTTTAGTGATGTCCCGGCGACATGCATTGGAA